>JBJTFE010000343.1:0-9784 GCA_046093265.1 Phenylobacterium sp.
TCAGGGTCAGGCTGTGGACCCGGGCGTCCATGATGTGGCGGATCATCCGGGCGCGCAGGTCGCTGTCGGCGATCCGGCCCTTGCCGTCCTCGCCCACATACTTGCGGGCGATGTCCTCGAGCGGGGTCGCCCGGCCGCCCAGGGAGACCCCGGTCTGGCTGGCGCGCTCGTGCTGGAGCAGGCGCTTGCCCACGGACCAGCCGCCGTTCAGCTTGCCCAGGCGGTGGAGACCCTGAACCCCTCGGCGATCTACACTGAGGACGCGGCCCTGTTCGGCGAAGCCCTGGCGGCGCCCTTCCTGGTCGGACTGCCGGTCATCGCCGGCCGCAATGCGCGGCCCGGAGACATCGCGCTGAAGGCTCTGGAGCGCGCCGCTCCCGCCGCCACCACGGCGCGGCCGGAGGACCACGCCAAGTATCTCCTGACCTCCGGCTCAACGGGTCGGCCCAAGGCGGTGATCAACCTGCAGGAACGGATGGCCGCCAACGCCGCCCAGGTGGCCGCCTGCTTCGATGATCCGGATCCTCCGGTGGTGGTGAACGCCGCCCCCTGGAGCCACAGCCTGGGCGCCAACGCCGTCCTGCACATGGTCCTGCACCGGGGCGGGACCCTCTATATCGACGCCGGCCAGCCGGTGGAGGGACGCTTCGGCGATACCGTCCGCAATCTCCGTGAGGTGGCGCCGACCTATCACAATATGGTCCCCGCAGGCTGGATGATGTTCGCCGGCGAACTGGAGTCGGACCCCGTCCTGGCCCGCACCTTCTTTTCCCGCGTGCGCCTCCTTCAGTATGGCGGGGCCAACCTGGGGCAGGAGATCTGCGACCGGATCCAGGCCGTGGCCGTGCGCACGGTGGGCGAACGGATCAGCTTCTCCTCGGGTTACGGCGCCACCGAGACGGGGCCGACCGCGGCCAATGTCCACTGGCCCAACACGCGGATGGGAATGATGGGACTGCCCCTGCCGGGTACGACGGTGAAGCTGGCGCCCATGGCCGGCAGGCTGGAGTTCCGGGTCAAGGGACCGCAGGTCACGCCCGGCTATCTGGGCCAGCCCGAGCTCTCCGCCGCCAGCTTCGACGAGGAGGGCTTCTACCGGCTGGGCGATGCGGCCCGGCTCGTGGACCCGGACGACATCCGCAAGGGCCTGGCCTTCGACGGGCGGCTCTCGGAGAACTTCAAGCTGGCCAGCGGCACCTTCGTCAATGCGGGCGAACTGCGGATCGCGGTGATCGGCGCGGTGGGCGACGCGGTCACCGACGCGGTGGTCTGCGGCGAGGGCGAGGCGGGGGTCGGACTCCTGTTCTACCCCCGGCCCGGCCTTGCGCCCGAGGCGGTCGAGGCCGCCGTGAGAGCCGGGGTCGCAGGGCACAACGCCCGGGGCGGCGGCGGCGCCGGGCGGGTCGCCAGGGCCCTGGTCCTGCCCGACGGACCCGACCCGCACGCCGGCGAGATCACCGACAAGGGCTACATCGCCCAGCCGGTCGCCCGGGCCTTGCGGACGGCCTTCATCGGACGGATGTTCGGTACGACTCCGGATGCCGGCGTCATGGTTTTCGAGACGGCCTGAAGCAACGGGCCATGACGGGCGAGGAGGCCCAGACCACATGAACGGCGCCGACGCCCTGATGCGCACCCTGGTGGACAACGGCGTGACCGCCTGCTTCGCCAACCCCGGCACGAGCGAGATGCAGTTCGTCAGCGCCCTCGACGGCCAGCCGGCCATGCGCCCGGTCCTGTGCCTGTTCGAGGGCGTGGCCACCGGCGCGGCCGACGGCTACGGCCGGATGACGGGTACGCCCGCCTGTACCCTGCTGCACCTGGGCCCCGGCTATGGCAACGGCCTGGCCAACCTCCACAACGCGCGACGGGCCTACACCCCCATCGTCAATGTGGTGGGCGACCACGCCACCTATCACCGCCAGTATGACGCCCCCCTGAACTCCGACATCCCCGCCATCGTCGCGGCCAACTCAATCTGGGTGAAATCGGCCGACAGCCCGGACGAGGTGGCGGCGGTCACCGCCGAGGCCATCACCGCCAGCCACGGCCCGCCGGCCGGACCGGTCAGCCTGATCCTGCCGGCTGACGCCGCCTGGACGGAGACCTCCACCCCCTTCGCCCCGGCCTCGCGTCCCGGAGCCCGTGCGCCGGACGGCGGGGATGTCGAGGCCGCCGCCCGGGCGATCCGCGCCGCCTCCGCCCCCGTGGTGCTGATCGGCGGTCGCGCCTGCCTCGCCGAGGGACTCGTCCAGGCCGCCAGGCTCCAGGCGGCGGGTGTCCGCGTCATGGCCGACACCTTCGTCGCCCGCCAGCCCCGGGGCGCGGGCGTCTTCGCCCCGGCCCGGATGCAATACTTCGGCGAGGTCGCCCTGGAGGAACTGGCCGGGACCGACCTGATGGTCTTCGCCGGCGCCACCCAGCCGGTGGCCTTCTTCGCCTATCCCGGACGCCCCAGCGTGCTGGTGCCCGAGGGATGCGCGACTCTTTCTCTGGCCGATCGCGCGACCGACGCCGTCGCGGCCCTGCAGGCCCTCGCGGACTCCCTCGGCGCCCCGGCCTCGGGGCCGACCCAGCCCCTGAAGCGCCCGGACAGCGCGGCCTCCGGACCCCTGACGCCCCAGGCCAGCGGCGTCGCCGTGGCCCGCCACCTGCCCGAAGGCGCCATAATCTGCGACGACGCGGTCACCTCCGGCGGCGGCGTGGCCGTGCCCTGCATGACCACCGTCCCGCATGAGGTCCTGGCCCTGACCGGCGGGGCCATCGGCATCGGCGGACCCATGGCCGTCGGAGCCGCGGTGGCCTGTCCCGACCGCAAGGTGGTGTCCCTGAACGGCGACGGCTCGGCCATGTACACCGTGCAGAGCCTGTGGACGATGGCGCGGGAGAAGCTGGACGTCACCGTGGTGGTGTTCGCGAACCACAGCTACCGCATTCTCAATATCGAGATGAGCCGGACCGGCGCCGGCCAGGCCGGACCTTCGGCGCGCAAGCTGCTGGACCTAGGCGATCCCAACATCGACTGGGTCTCCCTGGCCCGCGGTCTGGGCGTCGAGGCGGTGCGTTGCGAGACCGGCGAGGCCTTCGAGGCCGCCTTCGCCAGCGCCATGTCCCAGCGCGGACCGAGGTTCATCGAGGCGGCGATCTGACGCCGGCTTCCTTCGCACAACGAAAAGGACCCGCCGAAGCGATCCGGCGGGTCCTCGTCTTTCCGGGGCTGCCCCGGACTACTTGTTGCCGGGCAGGGCGCAGTCCTTGGAGAAAGCGCAGCCCACTGCGTTAACCGGGGTCAGGGGCTCGCTCTTGTACTCCAGGATGTAGCCCTTCAGGCCGTCGGCGCAGGCGGTCTCAAGGTAGGTGGTCCCGGCGGCGGTCTTGCCCATGACGCGGACGGCGGACACCTCGCACTCGTTCTTGCCCATCTTCTTCAGATCCGCGGTCACCGCCTTGAAGGAGGCCTCCGGCTTGGAGAACGAGCAGCGGTAGCCGACAACCGGCGCGCGGGCGCAGTCGACCACCTGGGTGGTCTCGGCCTTGGTGGTGAAGACGCCGACAGCGCCGTCCGGCCGGTTGCCGCAGGCCAGTTCGACCACGTCCTTGCCGGGAGGCGAGGGGAAGGGGGCGTACTTGGAGACCTGGCAGTCGAAGCCGGCCTGCCTGGACAGGTTCGAGTAGAGGCCGGCCTGGGCGGTCTGGGCCTCCTTGGCGTCCGTAAGTGTGCAACCGCCAAGCAGGGCCATGGCCTTCTCGCAGGAGGTGGTCTTGGACAGTTGGCCCTTGTCGACCTTGTAGATGTAGCCCTTTCCGTCCTGGCAGGCGGCTTCGTAGTAGATCGATCCGGCCTGGGACATGCCGATATAGCGGCGGTCCTTCACGACGCACCCGTTGTTGGCCGCCGCCACATAACGATCGACCACGGCGAGGCGGTAGGCGGCGTCATGCAGGGTGCACTTGATGTTGCCGTCGCTGGCGTCGAAGAGCAGGCAGTCGTTGGCCACCGCCGAGCCGTCCGGGTTGGCGGGTGCGTCGACCTGGAGGACGTAGCCCGAACCGCCCTGGCAGGAGACTTCCAGGAAGGTGTTCTTGGAGGTCTGGCCGATGCCGCGGGCGGCATCCGGCGTGCAGTTCAGGCCGGCCTTGGTCAGCAGGGGCGCGAGATCGGCCAGGGGATTGGCGTTGCCCGGCAGCTTGCAGGGCAGGGACGGCGGCTTGCCGTCCGGCTGGGGCGAGTTCGCCTCGATGCAGCTGAAGGCGGTGGGCTTCACCCCGCCCGAGGGGGCCTGCAGGACGAAGCCGACGCCGCGGTCGCAGTCGATCTCGTAGAAGCTGGTCTCCGTCTTGGTCTTCGGATCTCTTGTCTTGCCGACCATCCGGGCGTCGGTGACCTGGCAGGCGATGCCGGCGGCCTGGGCGGCCGCGGGCGCCTCAGCCATGCCCTGGGTGCGCGCGGCGGCCAGGGCGGCTTCTTCCTTCTTGGAGGCCGAGACGGCGGCGACCGTTCCCAGGGCCAGGGCCAGGGCTGCTGTGGCCAGGCCGATTGCGACGCGTTTCATGGTGGGTTCCCTCCGGGAGACTTGTTCCTTCGGCTCTTAATCCCTAGCCGCCTGCGACGGCAAGTCGCCTTGAGCCCTGAAGTCGCAGCAAAGGCCGCCCGGAGCCATTCCCGCGCCTTCTGGGCATTTGGATTTGATCCCGGCGCGCCAAGGGCCGAAACTGTCAGTCCAAGGAGTCTGGTCATGCGTGATGGTTTTGAAGATCCGGTCCTCGAGGCCCACAAGGCGAAAATCACCTATCCCTTCCCGGGCGGGCCGGAACAGGGTGAGGCTGTGGACATCGGTCCCGGGGTGAAGTGGCTGCGAATGCCCCTGGGCGGGTCGCTGGCCTGGATCAATGTCTGGGCGATCCGCGAGGCGGGCGGCTGGGCGATCGTCGACACCGGTCTGGGGGGACAGGCGACCCGGGAGTCCTGGCGCAAGGCCCTGGCCGGCCCCTTGGGGGGCCTGCCGGTCACCCGGGTCTTCGTGACCCATATGCACCCCGACCACATCGGCATGTCCGGCTGGATGACGCGCAAGTTCGGCTGCCGCCTCTGGATCACCCGGCTTGAGTTCCTGATGTGCCGGTCCCTTTCGGCCGACACCGGCCGGGAGGCGCCCGAGGACGCCTTGACCTTCTATCGCGCCGCCGGTTGGGACGAGGAGGCCCTGGAAGACTACCGGGCGCGCTTCGGCGGATTCGGCAAGAGCCTGCACGCCCTGCCCGACAGCTTCCAGCGCCTGTCCGACGGCGACGTCATCCGAATCGGCGACCATGACTGGAAGGTTGTCGTCGGATCCGGCCACTCGCCAGAGCACGCCTGCCTGTGGTGCCCGGACCTGAAGCTGATGATCAGCGGCGACCAGGTCCTGCCCAAGATCACCTCCAATGTCTCGGTCTTCCCTACCGAGCCGGCGGGCGACCCGCTGACCGACTGGCTGACCTCCCTGGCGCGGATCCGCGGGATCATCCCGGATGACGTCCTGGTCCTGCCGGCCCACAACGAGCCCTTCCACGGCCTGCACGCCCGCATTGACCACCTGATCGGCGGGCATGAGCGCAGCCTGACCCGCCTGTACAAGCTGCTGGAAGAGCCGAAGCGCGCCATCGACACCTTCCACATCTTGTTCCGGCGCAAGATCGACCGATGGACCTTGGGCATGGCCACGGGCGAGAGCCTGGCGCATCTGAACTGCCTGATGACCCGCGGCCTCGCGGCCCAAACGACCGATGAGGCGGGCGTTGACTGGTACAGGGCTGTCTGAGGGGGTCCGAGTCCGCCCCGCCGGACCGGAAGACCTGGCGACCATTCACCGCTTCATTCTCGACCTGGCGGCCTACGAGCGACTGTCTCACGAGATGGACGCCACAGCCGAAGACCTGGCGAGGGACCTCTTCCGGCCGCCCCCCCGGGTGTTCTGCGAGATCGCGGAGGTCGGTGGGGCGCCCGCAGGTTTCGCCCTCTGGTTCTACAGCTATTCAACCTTCCGGGGCCGGCACGGGATCTGGCTTGAGGACCTCTTCGTCCTGCCGCAGCATCGCGGCTCGGGGGCGGGTCTTGCGCTGCTGAAAACCCTCGCCCGACGCTGCCGGGAAGAGGGCCTTGCACGGCTGGAATGGTCGGTGCTGGATTGGAACGCGCCCGCCATCAGCTTCTACGATCGGCTCGGAGCCCTGGCGATGGATGACTGGACGACCCGGCGCCTGACCGGTCCCGCCCTGGAGGCGTTGGCGACATGAGCGATCCCCCTGTCACTGTCATCCGGGCGACCCCTGAGGAAGAAGCGGATATCCGCCGACGCGTCCGGGAGGTGAATCCCCTCACTCTCGGCCCGGACCGGGTCCTCGCCACGACGGCGCTTGCGGCCTCGCTGGCGCGGATGCTGGCCGACCCCCGGGTCTCCGACCCCATCTACGACCTTCCCCGGCCGATTACCGAGGCCAGCGTCCGGGCCTGGATCGAGTCCACCGCGGCGGACCAGGCGCAGGGCGAGGCGGTGCTGATCCTGTCGCTGGACGACGACGGCGAGGTCGCCGGATACTCCCGCTTCAGCATCTGGCCTGACCGGTCTTCGGCCGAGCTTGCCGGGGCGACCCGCGCCGACCGGCAGAACCGGGGGCAGGGGACGGCAGGCGCCGCCCGGTCCTTCGGCTGGATGTTCGAGGTCCTGGGCGTGCGCCTGATCGGCCTCACCGCCGCCCTCGACAATGTCCGGTCGGCCCGGGTGATCGAGGCCGCCGGATTCCGCTCGATGGGCGAACGCGACAGCCGTCGTCCGGATGGAACGGTGCGACGCTCGCTCTACTGGGAGATGACGGCTGACGATTGGCGAGCCGCCTCCGGGGCAGGCCGGAATGCCGCGCCCTCGTGAGACAGGAGCCACGCCTTTCGGTCCATTCCCCCGGCGTAGCCGGTCAGAGCGCCTGACTGACCGATCACGCGATGACAGGGAATGATCAGGGCGACGGGGTTGTTGGCGTTCGCGAGCCCAACGGCGCGACTCGCTCCGGGCGTACCGATCCGGCGGGCGATCTCGCCGTAAGAGAGGGTTTCGCCTGGCGGGATCTCGCACAGGGCCCGCCAGACCCTGGTCTGGAACCCTGTTCCCCGGGTGCGATGGGTCACCTGCGACAGGGCCTCCAGCCGACCTTCGAAATAGGCGTCGAGGGCCGATCCGACCGCGGGCGGAATGTCTCCGGACTGTCGGACTAGGCCCGGGTACATCCGGTCCATCAGACGGGACAGGCGAGGGGCGACCGCAGTGAAGTCAAGACCCCGGACCGCTCCGGTCTCATCGACGATCACCAGGACCCGGCCGACCGCGGTGTTTCGTTCGCCCTCAATGAGGTGTTTGGGAGAAGCGGTCATGCGGCGTCCTGTCCTTGCTTGTTTCGTTGGGCGTCGGCGTCCCTGGCCCAGAGGTGCGCGGCGGCGTAGGCTCGCCAGGGCCGCCAATCCTCGGCACGGGCGAGCAGGGCTTCCGGCGTGGGTCTGTCACCATCCGGGCCAGTCATCGCCCGCAACAGGGCCAGGTCCGAATGGGGAAAGGCGTCGGGCTCGCGAAGGGCGCGCATGGCGATGTACTGGGCTGTCCAGGGTCCAACCCCCGGAAGGGTGATGAGCCTGCGGACGGTGTTCTCGAGGTCTTGGCCGGGGCCAAACAGCCGACCGTCCTCCAGGGCCAGGCGAGCGATAGCCGCCAGGGCCTTACCGCGGGCCCGGGGCATGGGCAGGGACTCCGGGTCGATGCCGGCGAGGCGCTCCGGCCCCGGGAACAGCCGGTCCAGGCCGAACCGGCGTGCGGGCTCGGTGTCGATGTGGGCGCCATGGTTGGTCGCCAGCCGGCTGGCCAGACCCCGCGCGGCGACAACCGTCACCTGCTGGCCGAGGATGGCCCTGACCGCCGTCTCGAAGCCATCCCAGGCGCCGGGCGCCCGAAGGCCGGGACGCTGGGCGACCAGGGGGCCAAGTTCAGGATCTTCGCCGAGATGCGCCCGCACGGGCTCAGGGTCCAGGGCGAGGTCGAAAACCCTGCGAATCTGAGCCAGGACCCGGGGAAGGACGCGGAGGTCCGGAAACCAGAGACTGGCGGACAGGGTATCGCCCCGCCCCGGCTCGACCCGGACCACGCCGGCGGCGCCTGCGACCGCCAGGGTCCGCACATAGGCCTGGCCGTCGATCCGCTCGACCCCCTCCACCTGCCGTTGGGCGAAGAAGTCCAGCATCCGGGGCCAGTCGTAGGGCGGTCTGTAGGCGAGCCGCAGGGTGACGCCGTCGGACAGGCCCGCATCTGCCCCGGGGCGGCGGCGCAGGCTGGAGGGCGTCCGGCCACAGGCGGCCCGGAAGGCCTCGTTGTAGCGCCTCAGGCTGCCGAAGCCGGAGGCGAGTGCGACCTCTGACATGGAGAGCCCGGTCTCCCGGATCAGTCGGCGGGCCATGTGCAGCCGCCGGGTCTGGGCCACCGCGACCGGGGAGGCTCCCAGGTGCTCCTGGAACAGGCGCCTGAGATGTCGCTCTCCCACCCCCAGGCGCCCCGCCAGGTCCTGCATGTCGCCGTTGTCCAGGGCCCCGAGGTCGATCAGGGCGAGGGCGCGCCAGACCGTGTTGGCGGTCCCGTTCCAGGCGCCGAGATCCGGCGCGGCCTCCGGGCGGCACCTTAGGCAGGGCCGGAATCCGGCAAGCTGCGCCGCCGCCGCCGACCTGAAGAACCGCAGATTCTCCGGCCGGGGCTTTCGGGCCGGACAGACGGGCCGGCAGTAGATTCCGGTCGTGACGACGCCCCCGAACAGCTGCCCGTCGAGGCGAACGTCTCGGGTGGCGAAGGCGCGAAAGCTGGCGGCGGGGTCAAGGTCCATGGCCTCAGCATGGTCCCATCCGGGGCGAATGTCTGGCGGTTTTCGGACGCCGATTCCGCGGGCGGCGTCCCCAGCCAGGTCAGGGCCTGGCCGGGGAGCCGGTCTCAGGACGCCGGCTTGGCGACCGCGGGCTGCTGGGCGTTGTTGCCGCCCGGCAGGGGGCCGCGGTTCAGGTCAAAGAACTTGGGCGCCATCTTCGGCACGGCTTCGTCCAGGATGCTCTGAACGGTCCAGCCCTCGTCCTTGGTCACGGTCTCGATCGGGCGGGGCTGAGAGTAGAGGATGATGGTCTCGCCCGAGGCGCCGAAGATCTGGCCAGAGACATGCGAGGCGCTCGGGGCCACCATCGCGACGGAGAACCGGGCCGGCTGGTCGGCGCGGATCTTCTCGGCCATCACCGCGCGGCGGGCCGCGGCGGCTTCGTCCTTGACCGGCACGGACTGGGTCATGCGGGTCCAGGCGACGGGGGCCAGGCAGTTGGAGCGCACATTATTGCGGGCCCCTTCCATGGCGATGATCCGCGACATTCCGGCGATGCCCATCTTGGCCGCGCCGTAATTGGCCTGGCCGATGTTGCCGAACAGGCCCGAGGTCGAGGTGAAGAACATGTAGGCGCCGTCGTTCTGTTCGCGGAACAGCTCGATGGTGGCGCGGGCGACGTTGAAAGAGCCACGCATGTGCACGTCGATGACGCGGTCCCAGTCGTCCTCGCTCTTCGTGTGGAACATGACGACGCGCAGGATGCCGGCCGGATTGATCACCGCGTGCAGGGCATGGTCGAGCAGGCCCTTGACACCTTCGGCGGCCTGCACGCGGTGATCAATCCGGCCGGCATCCTGCGCGACGTCATGTTCCACAAGATGAGCGAGGACGACTGGGACCGCGTCATCGA
>JBJTFE010000344.1:0-6123 GCA_046093265.1 Phenylobacterium sp.
GCTCTGGTCTATCTCGACCTCGATGACTTCAAGGCGATCAACGATCGCTTCGGGCACCCCGCTGGCGATCTGGCTCTGCGGGCGGTCGCCGAGAGGCTCACGTCTCAAGTGGGGAACGGCGACCTGGTGGCGCGTGTCGGGGGGGATGAGTTCGCCGCCGTCCTGATCCAGTCAAGCCTTCCTGTTGCGGAAGGCCGGGCGCGGAGTTTGGCCCGGAACATGGAGGCCAGTCCTATCCGCTTCGGGGAGTGGAGCGCTCCGCTTCACGTCTCCTACGGGGTGGCCGCGATCACGCAGGACGACGAACCCGAGGAAATTCTCTCCCGGGCTGACGCCGCGATGTACGCCCGTCGCCGGGAACGGAGAACCTGACCTCAGGGATTCATGCAATGATGTCCGGATTCAGCTGGTCCCTAAGCCGTTGAATCTCGTCCCTGAGCGCAAGTTTCTTCCGCTTCAGGCGGCCTATCACCAGGATGTCCGGGACCGGGGTCAGGCCGATCGCCTGGATTGCGACATCCAGGTCCCCGTGGTCGAGTTGAAGCTCGGCCAGCCGCCGACGAAGTCTAGACTCTTCCGGGGACTCCATCACGGGGCTGGTGCTCCCGACCCGGCGAAGGGCGGCGCAAACCTCGGTGCATCCGGGCTGATCACGTCCATGTCCCGGTCCTCAGAGACGGCCGAATGCAATCTTATGTGATCTGACACGGAGCGCCAGCGGGTGTTCACTACCCTCAGTCGCATGGAAGGAGACCCTGAGCCATGTCCATTGACGCCCGCATCCGCGAACTCGACCGCCGACACCAGTCCCTTGAAACCAAGCTTCGCGACGCTCTGGCGCATCCCAGTTCGGACGACAGTGCAATCCGCGAGATCAAAAGACGCAAGCTCCACCTGAAGGAGGAGATCGAGACCCTGAGGTCCCGGGACCAATCCGCCGCCTGAAGGGACGTTACTCGGGACTTTCGTGTTCGGACACGATGTCCGACGCCGGCTCCAGGGTCGGGCCTTCCGGCTCGACAATTCCCTTCCGGGCGTTGTCGCGGGCGCGTTTCTCGGCGGCCTTGCGGACGATGTCGTCCAGCTCGAGTTGGGTCGACAGGCCCAGGCTCACCGGGTCCACCGCCTTGATGTTGGCCGAGTTCCAGTGCGTGCGGTTCCGGACCTGGTCGATGGTGGCCTTGGTGGTGCCGAGCAGACGGGAGATCTGCGCGTCGGAGACCTCGGGATGGTTGCGCACGAACCAGGCGATGGCGTCCGGGCGGTCCTGACGACGGGAGACCGGCGTATAGCGCGGCGCCTTCTTCGTCGGCTTCAGGTGTTCGGCGTGACGGCTCTTCAGCGCCGTCATCCGGCGCTTCGGGTCGCCCTGGGCGGCGTCAATCTCTTCGCGGGAGAGCTGGCCGTTGGCGATCGGGTCTGCGCCGCGGATATCGCGGGCGACCTCGCCGTCGGCTATGCCCTTCACCTCGAGGGGATGGAGGCCGCAGAAATCCGCGATCTGCTCGAAGGTCAGGGAGGTGTTGTCAACCAGCCAGACAGCGGTCGCCTTCGGCATCAGAATGTCGGCCATGTCGGTCTCCTGAAATGACGGCGCCCGACCTTTCGGCCGGGCGCTGCGTGAAGCGCGGCTCTTATACGCTGGAATCCCGGTATCAGTCGAGGGGGCGGCGATCCAGGATCCGAAGGCCATATCCGGCCGATCCCGGAAGGACTGTGGTGGAATTGGTGAGCAGCACCATGTCGCGGACGCCCAGGTCGATCAAGATCTGGGCCCCGACGCCATAGTCCCTGAGTACGTTCGCCCCGTGGTCGACACCGGGGTCCGCCCCGTATCTCTCGGAGAGCCAGGCGGGATTGGAGTCGCTGATGAAGACTGCAACCCCAGCGCCCTCGGCGGCAGCCAGGGCCTCCATGGCCTTGCGGACATGGCCCGACCGCGCACCTCCGGCTCCGATGACGTCCGCCGCCAGGTCCAGCCGATGCATGCGCACCAGGGTGGTGCGGTCAGGTTCGATCTTGCCGCGGGTCAGGACCATGTGTTCGGTCCGGTCCAGGATGTTCCGGTAGATGACCATCCGGAATCGGCCGCCGAACTCGCTTTCGACCTGGGTTTCGAGGACCCGTTCGACCTGCCGCTCGGTCCGCCGGCGATAGGCGATCAGGTCGGCGATGGTGCCGATCTTCAGGCCATGGGTCTGGGCGAAGACGATCAGGTCCGGCAGGCGGGCCATGGACCCGTCGTCCTTCATGATCTCGCAGATGACCCCGGCCGGGTTCAGGCCTGCAAGGCGCGAGATGTCCACCGCCGCCTCGGTGTGGCCGGCGCGGACCAGCACGCCGCCGTCCCGGGCGACGAGCGGGAAGACGTGACCCGGCGAGACGATGTCGTCGGCGCCCTTGGTCGGGTCGACGGCCACCGCGATGGTGTGGGCCCGGTCGTGGGCCGAGATGCCGGTGGTCACCCCCTCGCGGGCCTCGATGGAGACGGTGAAGGCGGTGCCGTGCCCGGACTGATTGTCGGCGGCCATGGGCGGCAGGCGCAACTGGCGCGAGCGCTCGCCGGTGATGGACAGGCAGATCAGGCCACGGGCGTGCTTGGCCATGAAGTTGACCTGCTCAGGCGTGGCGAACTGGGCGGGGATGATGACATCGCCCTCGTTCTCCCGGTCCTCGGCGTCCACAAGGATGTAGGGGCGGCCATTGCGGGCGTCCTCGATGATGTCCTCGATGGGACTGATGGCGGACTCCCCGGCCGCAGAAGCTGGCGGGTCGGTGACAAGATAGGGACGCTTCATGACGTAAGCCTCATCCTTGCAAACTGGACCACCTGGGCGGCGACCGTGTCGAGCTGCCAGGCGTCATGTGCTTCGAGCGGACGGCCGTCCGGCCCGAAGGAAGCGCTGTTCACGCACATAGCGGCGCCGTACGGCGTCGGCCAGCCGCGCAGGGCGTGAATGATGGACCGTACCGCCGTCAGGGTGGTGCCGGAAGCCTGCGGTCCCGCGGCCGTGACGATGACGCCAACCGCACGCTCCGAGAAATAGGGCCGCGTGTCTTCGCGGAGAAGCTCCAGGGTGTCGAGGGCGTTTTTCATCACCCCGGACAGGGAGCCATGATAGCCGGGGGTGGCTAGGATCAGGCCATCCGCGCCCCGCACCAGCTCGGCCAGCTCGGCCTGGTGCGCGCTCGGGCCGCCCGGGCGTGGGTCATAGATCGGCAGTTCGGCCAGGAAGGCGCCGCCGACCAGCCGGGTCCGGGCGCCCATCCCCTCTGCTGCGGACAGGGCCGCCGAAAGGGCCAGCTCGGTGCTGGAGCCTGCCCGCGTGGTGCCGCCGAGACCGACGATGAGGGGGGCGGAACCTGTCATTCACGCGCCTCGAAGACGGTCTTGAGCTCCGTCTTCAGGATCTTGCCATTGGCGTTGCGCGGCAGGGGCTCGGGCCAGAACCGGACCTCGACCGGAACCTTGAAAGCGGCGAGGCGGTCGCGCACCCACTGCCGAAGCTCGGCTTCGCCCGCGGTTCCGCCAGGCTTCAGGTGGACCACGGCGGCGGGCTCCTCTCCGAGGGTCTTGTGGGGAACCCCGACCAGGGCGGCGTCCATCACGTCGGGATGATCGTAGAGCACGTTCTCGACCTCGACGCAGTAGATGTTCTCGCCGCCGCGGATCAGCATGTCCTTCGCCCGGTCGACGATGAACATGAAGCCTTCCTCGTCCAGGCGGGCGAGGTCGCCGGTGCGAAGCCAGCCGTCGCGGAAGGTCTCGGCTGTGGACTCGGGTTTGTTCCAGTAGAGCTTCACCACCTGCGGACCCTTGACCCAGAGCTCGCCGACCTGCCCGACTGGCAGGGGGGTGACGCCGTCGGCGGGGTCGCGGATCTGCATGTCGCCCACCGGGGCGGCCGGCCCGGCGCTGTCCGGGCGCACCTCGTAGTCGCGTCCGGTGTGTCCGGTGAAGGTGGCGGTGGTCTCGGTCATTCCCCAGCCGTTGCCGGGGGCGGAACCGGGGAAGACCACCACGATGCGCCGCACCAGTTCGGGAGCCGACGGCGCCCCGCCGTAGGAGACGGAGACCAGCGAGGACAGGTCGTACTTCGACCGGGCGGGATGCTCGATCAGCTGCCAGGCGATGGTCGGCACGCCGCCGGTGGCGTCGATGCGCTCGCGCTCGATCAGCTGCATGGCCTGCTCGGCCTCCCAGCGGCGCATCAGGACGATCTTGCCCCCGGCGTTCATGGTCGGACCCAGGGTGGCGGACAGGCCGGTAGCGTGGAACAGCGGCACCACCAGGAGGGAGGACCGCTGGGGTAGCTTGTGGGGGTCGCTCTCGGGCAGGGGCTGGCCCGCCCTGAGGAAGTTCCGGGCGGCCCCGATCCCGCTGGTCATGACGTTGGTGGTCATGTTCCGGTGGGCGCCGAGGGCGCCCTTGGGCCGGCCCGTAGTACCCGAGGTGTAGAGGATGGTGGCGTCGTCCTCGGGGTCGATGTCGACGTCCGGCAGGGGAAGATCCGGCAGGTTCTTCCAGTCGTTGACCGGGCCGATCACCGCCTCGAGCCGTTCCGCCCGCGGTCCGGGCTCCGCGCCGGCCGGCAGCCGCGCGACGTAGATCTTCTCCAGGTCCGGAAGCTCGCCCAGGTGAGGGGCGATGCGCTCGAGCCGCTCATCGTCGACAATCGCCACCCGGGTCCCCGAGTCGGCCAGGCCGTACTGGAGCTCAGGCCCTGTCCACCAGCCGTTCAGTGGCGTGACGATCGCGCCGCACAGGATCCCTGCATAAAAGGCCACCGGCCACTCCGGCAGGTTGCGCATGATGACCGCGACCCGGTCGCCCTTTCGGACGCCGTCGGCCTGGAGCTGGCGCGCTAGGGTGATGGCGGCGCAAGAGAAGGCCTCGTAGGTCGCGCGGTCATCCTCATAGACCAGGAATTCCCGCGCACCGAAGGCCCGGCCGTTCAGGAAGATGTGCCGCAGGGTCGGGGGCGCGTTCTTCCAGGTCCTCTGAAGCACGCCGCGGATGACCCGTTCCTCCATCTCGAAGCGCTGGCCCGGCGCCGTCAGGCGCGCATGCGCCTCGGCGATCGACATGACCGGCCATTCGGGAGCGGAGTCAGGTGGCATTGAGGGAACTCGAAAAAAGGGGCGACCGGCGGGACCCTGACGGCCTTCCGTCGCGACGATCAAGCAAAAACACGGGGGCGCCCCTTCCGGGACGCCCCCTGATCCGGTCGGGGCGGGCGCCTCAGGCCGATGCGGCGTCCCGCGCCCGGCGGGCTTACTCTTCCTTCATTTCCGCCAGTTCCTTGGAGAACTTCTCCTGGGCTTCCTCGCGCAGGCGGGGGATGTGGTACTTCGGGAAGAGGTCGTTGTCGGGCCGTCGGCGATGCCCATGACCAGAGAGCTGGTGACCATGTGCATGAACGGCATCTCGTTCGAGACGCCCAGGGCGCCATGCAGGTGGGCCGCCTTGGTGGCGATGTCATTGTAGACCTTGGGCATGGCCACCTTGATGGCGGCGATCGAATTAAGACCGGTCGGCGTCGCCACCCTGACGCCGGCCAACGAATGGCGGAGAATTGCCCGTAAGATCGCGCGGGCCGCCGCCGCTTACCACGCGCTACGATGAAAAATCTGCCGGGCAACCCTCGCAGGGGGTTCATCCTCCACGCGACGGCTCCGTACAACTGACCCCCGATCCGTTCCAACCATGAATCACTATGGCGCTGTAATCTAAACGGTATTAGCCCACCAAGCTCAGGCCGAGAAGCCAGCTTCCGCCTCCCGCATAGATGGCATGGATCATGCAAGACCGGACTCGGTCTGGAGGACGGCATGAACGTCAGTAGCCTATCAAGCAGTGGGGTTTATCAGACCCAAGCGACGAAGCCTGTCGCCGCACTGAACGCATCAACTGCGACATCAGAGGCGACGCAACCCAGCAAAGCGGCGGGACCACTCTTCTCCGGCGGCTTGATCAACTGGAATGCGGTGATGACGCCTGAGACGCTCGGCGCAATCTTCGCGCTCAATGCGCAAGGTGAAGTGCAATTCCAAGATAACGGCGCCCCAATGGTCGGACCGAATGGTGTTCCGGCGACATCACGGGCAGGCTTGGTTATCCAG
>JBJTFE010000345.1:0-2119 GCA_046093265.1 Phenylobacterium sp.
GAACTGGCTGGCCACCTTGGCGGCGGTCACAGGGTCCGGCGCAAAGGCGATGGCGACGGGTCCGGCGAAGAGGGCGTCGCCCGCCTCGCCGAGGGATCCGGCCAGGGCCTTCTGGGCCAGGGTGTTCTTGACCACCTTGAAGTGGGCGCCTTCCTTGCGGAGGCGTCCGCGAAGTTCCGTCATTTCCGCAACGGTCAGACCCAGGTTGTGGGTCACGACCACGGCGCCGGCGCCTGCGAAATCGCCCTTGAGCGCTTCGATGGCGACCTGCTTATGAGCGCGGTCCATTGCGGTCTCCAGTCTCGGAACCAGCCCCGGGACCATTCCCGGAGCCGTACTCACGCCGGCTCACCCCCGATGGAGGCGTTCAGGCGACCTGTCCGTGTGAGAAGCCGCGGCGACGGTCCGCGGTGAGCCGCCGGCCGTTCAACCTCATCTTCCCGTCTCCCCGCGATGCCGGAGGGGCTCCCCCGACGATTACGGACCCGGCGACCCCGGGACCCCGCAGTTCTTGGACAGGATCGGGGGGGAACCCCCGAACCCGCCGCCTCTCGAAGGAGGGGCGTAACTCTAGAAGGCGCGGTGGCTACACGAAGCGCCGCCGCAAGGCAAGGCCGGTGACGGCCTCAGGGTCGCTCGAAGATCGCTGCAATCCCCTGCCCGCCGCCGATGCACATGGTCTCAAGGCCATACCGGCCCTTCCGGCGGTCCAGCTCGCGCAGCAGGTTGGCGAGGATACGCCCGCCCGTGGCGCCGATCGGATGGCCCAGCGAGATGCCCGAACCGTTGACGTTCAGCCGGTCGCGGTCATCCCAGCCCCAGCCGCGCAGGACGGCCAGGACCTGGGGCGCAAAGGCTTCGTTCAGCTCGACCAGGTCGATGTCGTCCCACCCCATCCCCGTGCGGGCGAACAGCCGCTCGACCGCGGGCACCGGGCCAATGCCCATACGCGAGGGATCGCAGCCCGCCGCCGACCAGCTGACGAACCAGCCCATGGGGTCGAGGTTCAGCTCGGCCAGCTTGTCCTCGGCCACCACCAGGCAGGCGGCGGCGGCGTCGTTCTGCTGGCTGGCGTTGCCGGCGGTGACCACCCCGCCCTTCTCTATGGGCCGCAGCTGGGACAGAGACTCCGGAGTCGCATCCGGACGAACACCTTCATCCTTCGCGAAGACGATCGGGTCGCCCTTCTTCTGCTTCACAGGCACCGGGACAAGTTCGTCGTCGAACTTGCCGGCCGCCCAGGCCGCGGCGGCGCGCTGGTGGCTCATGGCGGCGTATTCGTCGCATTCCTCGCGGCTGATCTGGTAGTCGCGGGCCAGGTTGTCGGCGGTCTCGATCATGCCCGAAATGACGCCGAAGCGCTCGATGGGCTGGCTCATCACCCGGCCGCGCGCCAGGCGATCGTGCATGGTTACCGAACCGGCGCGGGCCCCTCCCCGCATGTCGAGGGAGTAGTACTCCACATTGCTCATGCTCTCGACGCCGCCTGCGATGACCACATCGGCGACGCCGGTCTGGACCATCATGGCCGCATCGATCACCGCCTGCAGGCCGGAGCCGCAGCGGCGGTCCAGCTGGTAACCCGGAACCGAGATCGGGAAGTCAGCGGCCAGGGCCGACCAGCGGGCGATACAGGGCGCCTCGCCATTGCCGTAGCCCTGGGCGAAGATCACGTCGTCCACCCGGCCGGGGTCGACGCCGGTTCGCTTCATGAGGGCCCGGAGGATGACGGCGCCCAGTTCGCCGGCCGTCAGGCTGGCGAGGCTGCCCTGGAACTTGCCCACCGCCGTGCGGATCGGGCTGACAATGGCGGCGCGTCTCATGGGGGCTTCCTCCCTCGGCGATCTTTGCGAGAGGTCAGGAAGCCCGGACGGCCGCCGGGGTCAAGTCTTCCCGCCTCCGGATACGGAAAGGGGGCGGCGCCCTGCGGCCCCGCCCCCTCAAGAAGTCTCGATCCCTCCGGATCAGCGTCAGGCGCTGATCGAGCCGGTATCGATCCGGAAGCCCGGCCCCATGGTCGAGGACAGGCTGATCTTCTTTATGTAGGTGCCCTTGGCGCACGAGGGCTTGGCCTTGTTCAGGGCGTCGACCAGGGCGCGCACGTTGGCCGCGATCTGGT
>JBJTFE010000346.1:0-2387 GCA_046093265.1 Phenylobacterium sp.
TGGCGGTCCAGCCGGCGGGGTCGGGGCCGAAGACCCGGGCGTAGACCCGGTCCCCCGTCTCGCGGACGTGGCGCGCGATGTCCAGGCCGTAGGCGTCCAGGAGGACGGCGGCCCGGATCGATTCCGGCGGCGCGCCGGCGCTCTCGAGGTAGGACTCGTCCAGCGCCACCAGCGCCGCCAGGTGGGCGCCGGCTGAGTGTCCCATCAGGATGATCCGGTCGGGATCCAGGCCGCAGCCCTTCGCCTCCCGGCGCAGATAGGCCACGGCCTCGGCGATGTCGCGGGCCGCCTCCTGGGGCGGGCCGTGCCGGAGCAGGCGGTAGTTCACCGTGGCGTAGGCGTAGCCGGCCTTCCGGAAGGCCCTCGCTTGCCCGGACGTACCGGCGTACTTGCCCCCGTGCATCCAGGTCCCGCCGTGGACGAACACCACCAGGGGGGCGGGCGTCGGCGAGGCCCCCGGCCAGAGGTCCAGAAGGTGCACGGACCGGGGCAGGTCCGGGGTCGGCGGCAGGTAGGACAGGTTGCGGACCGGCCGGTCCGCGCCCGGCGCGACGCCGCTGCAGGGGCTCTGCGCGAGCGCCGCCGCGCCGGGCCAGAGAAGGAAGGCGGCGACCAGAGGCGCCATCAGGCGGCGGCCCCGTGGTTGCGTAACCCCGGGTTCGGCGTGCAGGATCGCAGATGATTTTCGCCGCTTCATCGTCGGAACCATGCCCATGCGCCTCTCCCGCCGCAACCTCCTTGTCGCCGCCGCTGCGTCTGCGCCCCTGGCGACACTCGGCTCCCCCGTCCTTGGCTCCGCTCCGTCCCTGCCGATGATCGCGCCCGCGGCGGCGGGGTTCGATCCTTCGAAGCTGAGGGCGTTCTCGGCGGAGCTTCAGGATCTGGTGGACCGGGGCCAGCTGGCCGGGGTCACGACCCTGGCGGCCCGGAAGGGGCGGGTCTTCCACTTCGAGACCCGGGGCCTTGCCGACGTCGAGACCGGCGCCCCCGCCCGGCCGGACACCCTCTGGCGCATCGCCTCCATGACCAAGCCGGTGATCGGCGTCGCCATGATGCAGCTCTGGGAGAAGGGTCTGTGGAGGCTGGACGACCCCGTCGAGCGGCACATACCGGAGTTCGCAGGCCTCAAGGTGAAGGCGCCGGACGGGAGCCTGGTCCCGCAGGTCTCGCCCATGACCATGGCCCAGCTGATGAGCCATACCGCCGGGTTTGACGTCAGCGCCGGCTATGCGCAGGCCGGCCTCCGCGCTGGCGACCTCAAGGAGATGATCCGGCGGCTCGCGGCCCTGCCCCTGGCCGTCCAGCCCGGGTCGGACTGGCGGTATGGCCCCTGCGTCGACATCCAGGGCCATGTGGTGGAGCAGCTGTCGGGCGAGCGGCTCGACGCCTATCTCGATCGACATGTCTTCAGGCCGCTCAGGATGATCGACACCGGCTTTCATGTCCCGGCGTCGAAGGCGCCCCGCGTCTCGCGCCTTCACACCTATCGCGACGGCCGGATCGTCGCCGGTCCGCCCCAGGCCATACCGGTCACGCCGCCGGTCTTCCTGTCGGGGGGCGGGGGCCTCCTGTCCACCGCCTCGGACTATTTCCGCTTCTCCCAGGCCCTGCTGAACGGAGGCGCGCTGGAGGGCGCGCGGATCCTCATGCCCGAGACCGTACGGCTCATGCGCCGCAGCGTCCTGGCGCCCGGGGTTAAGGTCGACCTCTACGGTCCCTCCCAGGACGGCGTGGGGTTCGGCATGGACTTCGCCGTCATCGAGGACCCCGCCGCCGCCGGGGTTCCCCTGGGCCTGGACACCCACTACTGGGGCGGCGCCTTTGGCACCTGGTTCTGGATCGACCCGACAAACGACATCGTCTTCGTGGGCATGATCCAGAACCTCGGTGGAAGCCTGCCCCGAGGGGGGACGCCACCGCTTCGCGAGCTCAGCGCCCAGAAGGTCTACGCCGCGCTCAGGAAGCCGTCATGAGCTCCTTGTGGGCGCGTCGCCGGGGCGTACTCGCCGCGGGGCTGGGGCTCTCCCTGGGCGTCCTGCCGGGTGTCGCCAAGGCGTCTCCCGGGCGGATGGTGGGTTTCCTCTCGGACTTCGACGAGATCGACGACGCCGTCGCCATCTGCCGGGCGGTGATCCTCTCCCTCGCGCCCGGGGCCCGGCTCCTCGACATCACCCACCGGGTCCCGCCCTATGATGTCAAGGCCGGGGCGCGTCTTCTGGCGGGCTCGGCGCCCTGGCTGGCGGACGATGCGGTGATCATCGTCGTGGTCGACCCCGGGGTGGGCTCCACCCGGCGCGCCATTGTCGCACGCACCCGCCGGGGGCAGAGCCTGGTCCTGCCGGACAACGGCCTGATCACCCTGCTCGATGCGAGCGATCCCATCGTCG
>JBJTFE010000347.1:0-2360 GCA_046093265.1 Phenylobacterium sp.
ATCGTGCTTCGGCCCGGCGCCCGCACGGCGGCGCCCACGGGCCTCGCCTTCGCCCTGCCTGCGGGTTTCGAGGCCCAGGTGCGGCCCCGTTCGGGCCTTGCCCTGAAGGCCGGCGTGACGGTCGCCAACGCCCCCGGCACCATCGACCAGGACTATCGCGGCGAGCTGAAGGTGCTGCTGATCAACCTGGGCGAGGAGGACTTCGTCATCCGGCGTGGCGACCGGATCGCCCAGCTGGTGATCGCCCCTGTCGTCCAGGCCGACTGGCGCGAGGTGGAAAGCCTCGACGCCACGGTCCGCGGGGTCGGTGGCTTTGGATCCACCGGCGGACGCTGACCCACACCCCAGAACGGAGAGCCCCCTTGGAGCTGATCCTGGTCCGCCATGGACGCCCCGCCCGGATGGAGACCACTGCGGACCCGCACCTGAACGAGGTGGGGCTGGAGCAGGCCCGCCGCGCCGCCGCCTGGCTGGCCCTGGAGCCCATCGACGCCACCTGGTCCTCGACCATGCGCCGCGCCATCCAGACCGCCGAGGCCTTCGCCGGCCTGGTCGGCCACGAGGTGCAGCAGCACCCGGGCATCGTCGAGTTCGACCGCAACTCCGGGGTCTACATCCCCACCGAGGAGCTCAAGAAGGAGAACTTCGAAGCCTGGCAGGCCATGGCCACCGGCGGACACGGCGTCGACATGGCCGAGTTCCAGAAGATGGTGGTCGACGGCATGGAAGAGATCATCGCCGCCCACCCCGGCGGAAAGGTGGCGGTCTTCTGCCATGGCGGCGTCATCAATGTCTGGGCGGCGCACGTCCTGGGCATTGAACCCCGGGTCTTCTTTGAGGCCGACTACACCAGCATCAACCGCTTCCTCGCCGCCCGCAGCGGCCAGCGGGCGGTGGTCAGCCTGAACGAGCGCGCTCACCTGCTGGACGACGTCCGCCGGCCCGGCTGACGGGCTGTGGCGGCCGAGCGGGAGGGGACCGCCGCGATCCCGTTTGGGCGTCTCAGCGGCGGAAGCCGAGCACGTCCTGCATGTCGTAGGCCCCGGCCGGGCGACCAGCGACCCAGCGGGCGGCGGCCAGGGCGCCCCTGGCGAACAGGCCGCGGTCCCGGGCGGAATGGCCGAGGGTCAGGATCTCGTCCTCGCCGGCGAATATGACGGCGTGTTCGCCGATGACGCCGCCGCCGCGCACGACGGAAAAGCCGATGGCGCCCTCGGGCCGCGCGCCGGTGACGCCGTCTCGGGTGCGGATCGAGACGGCCTCCAGGCCGACGCCGCGGCCCCGCGCCGCCGCCTCGCCCAGCATGAGGGCGGTGCCCGACGGGGCGTCGACCTTGCGGCGGTGGTGGGCCTCGAAGACCTCGATGTCGAAGTCGGCGGGCGACAGGGCGGCGGACGCCAGTTCGACCAGGCCCATCAACATGTTGACGCCGAGGGAGAAGTTGCCCGCCCGCACGATGGGAGCGCGCAGGGCGGCCTCGGAAAAGGCGTCGATCTCGCCTGCCGAAAAGCCGGTCGAACCGATCACCAGGGCGGGGCCGCCCTGGGCCGCCGCCTCACCGGCCAGAGCGACCGAGGCGGCGGGCGTGGAGAAGTCGACGACCACGTCGGCGCCCTGGAGGGCCGAGGCCCGGTCGGTCAGTCTGGAGTCCACGGTGTCAGGCCTGTCGAACCGTCCCGCCAGCACCAGGTCGGGCGCCGCCTCGACGGCCTCGGCGACGGCCAGACCCATGCGGCCAAGGGCGCCGGCGACGGCGATGCGGATGGGCGGGGTCACGGTCGGCCTCCGGGGCTCTGGCGGGAGCCCCCTTGTCCCGCGACGGGGTCCTGCGGGTCAATGCCCTGTGGGCGTTGCGAGGTTGTCCCACCGGCGGGCGGCCTGTAGGTTGCGCGCCTTTCCGGGCTTGTGAGGCCCTTCCCCGCCAAGGAACCGCCGCCCCGATGAGCGACGCCAACAAGCGCACCTTCACCGACGAGGAAGCCCTGAGCTTCCACCAGCATCCCACGCCGGGGAAGCTGGGCATCACGCCCACAAAGCCGATGGCCACCCAGCGGGACCTCAGCCTGGCCTATTCCCCCGGCGTTGCGGTTCCGGTGCTCCGGATCGCCGAGGCGCCGGAAACCGCCTATGACTACACCTCCAAGGGCAACCTGGTGGCGGTGATCTCGAACGGGACGGCCATTCTGGGCCTGGGAAATCTGGGCGCCCTGGCCTCCAAACCGGTCATGGAGGGCAAGAGCGTCCTCTTCAAGCGCTTCGCCGACGTGGACTCCATCGACATCGAGGTCACCGCCACCGACCCCGACGAAGTCATCACGGTGGTCAAGAACATCGGCGTGACCTTCGGCGGTATCAATCTG
>JBJTFE010000348.1:0-2434 GCA_046093265.1 Phenylobacterium sp.
CGGGAGAAGGTAATGGAGAATTAAAAGAAGCGGCTTTATTCAATGAGGATAAAGTCATGTATAATAGGGTTATCTTTAAACCGATTAATAAAACTCCAGATTTTACCCTCACCCTGATTTGGGAAATCACCTTTTGAAATAAACCTAATCTTTTCTAAATTAACTTACACTCTAATTATTGGTGACAATCATGCCATTAGCTGACACTCTCAACAGAAACCCGGGTGACATTCTCAAGTCTGATGATTGGAATATCATAATCAAAGAAATCGACCGCTTAGAAACAGCAAAAATTAATCGAGATGGAGCCGACACTCTTAAGGGACCTCTAACTATTGCTGAGTCCTTAAAAGTCAATAGTAATGTAACTATTTCTGGAAATTTATCAGTAACAAATGTCTTAGAAATTGGCACTCCACCTTTTGCCGGAAATACTGGCGGAAATCGTGATTGGATGCAAAAAGGAATCAAGATAAATTGGGATAGTGATAGTTTATTTATTGGCTTAAAAAATGAAGGAACTAACCGAAAAGATGCGGTAATTGCTTGGGGTGATGATCCACAAGATGACTTAAGATTTGTTAATGTACTAGCCGGAGGAGAGGTTCAAGGTAAAGAATTAATGAGAATTAAACCTAGTGGTAATGTGGGAATAGGAACTAATAATCCAATTGCTAGTTTAGATATTGCCTCAGCTTCTCGCACTGGAACTCATCCCACAGCCGTTAAAGGTTTATATATAACCGGTGATTTTAATGCTGATAATGATGGTGTAGAATTTCGCCATAGCAATGCTACTCAAGGAATTGGCTTTGGCTTCAATACCATTTATGCAGCAGGAAGTAATGCTAATCAAGATTTAGGATTAAAACCAAAAGGGACAGGAGAAGTTAAGGTTTCTGGAAGTTTATCAGTTTCTGGTATTGTTAAAGCCCAAGCATTAACACTTAGTCAAAGTGGTGGTCAATCCAGCGGTATGGCTTCCTTTATGAGTAAAAATCCTGAACCACCTTACATTAATTGGTATCACAGCCGTAGCGGAGCAGATCAAGATCTTAAGCGCTATGGATATATTCAAGCAGGAGATGACGGCATTAAGGAGTTTCGGTTTGTTGCCGAGAATGGAGCTAATTTCAAGTTTTCAGGGGGCAACCTAACAGTTTCTGGTGATCTATCAGTAACAGGTTCAGTTAACTTTAGTTTACAAACGCGTCAAATGCTTAATTTATGGTCAACTGTCTATGGAATTGGCATACAAGGTTACACCCAATATTTTCGTAGCGATAGAAACTTTGCTTGGTATAAAGGTGGTTCACACAATGATGCTGAATTAAATGCCGGTGGTGGAACATCCTTGATGACCCTTGATGCAAGTGGGACCTTAAAAGTTAATGGAGCTATCACTCCAAGTGTAGGGAACAGCGAAAACAACGGTATTATGTTTCCCAAAAATCCTGGTGGGGGCGGTGGAGATGCTGCTTGGATTCGTTATTATGTAAGAGGAGGTGAAGCCACCACTTTTGAAATTGGTACGTCAAATGATTCTGATGATCATATTGCTTTGATACCTAATGCTGGCAACGTCGGTATTGGTACACCAAATCCCGACAAAGGAAAACTCCATATTGAAGGTTTTGTCAACTATCAACATCCAAATGGATATCGTTATTTTGTGAATCGACCGGATAGTAATTCTACTACTACTGGTTTTAATGCTCCTTACTCACTGTATGCAAGTGCTTTTATCGGGGCATCAGAGTTCAACGCCTTTTCTGATTTACGCATCAAAGAAATTAAAGGAACTAGCGATAGTCAAGCCGATCTTCAAACGCTGCTGCAAATACAAGTCACAGACTATTATTACAAAGACAAAATTGCTAAAGGTAACAGACCGAAAAAGAAAGTTATCGGCCAGCAAATTGCCACCGTTTATCCCCAAGCAGTGTCAACCCATGTTGATACCGTTCCTGATATTTTGGAATTTGCCATTATTGCAGAAAACTGGGTGACATTAAACAATCATAATCTGAAGACTGGGGATAAAGTTAAAATCTTCTGGAATGACAACGACAGCCAATTATTTACCGTTGAAGACATCAAAACCGATCAATTCAAAATTTCCCTTAACCACACAGGCGATATTTTTGTGTACGGTCGAGAAGTAGATGATTTTCATGTTGTTGACTATGATGCCTTGTCAATGCTTCATATTTCTGCCACTCAGGAACTCTACAAAATTATCAAAAAATTAGAAGGAAAAATTAACGAAAAAATTAATGCTTAAACTCTGATGAACAATTTCAGTTTGAATTTTAGCTTTTCCTAGTCCAGTAGTGGACTAATACAGCAACAAAAAAACTCTGTGTCCTCTGTATCTCTGTGGTGTTTCTTATTGTTACCAATAATAAGATTTTGTATCACAAATACGGGAGAG
>JBJTFE010000349.1:0-3312 GCA_046093265.1 Phenylobacterium sp.
GCCTCCCTCCTCTCGGCCGACGGCGCCGTGGGGGCCCTGGTCTGCGTCAACAGCTGGGGCTCGGTCACCGCCCCGGACGGCCGCACCTTCTGGGCCTTCGCCGGGGCGGGCGTCGGGCCAGGGGGTGGCTTCGAAGACGCCGCGGGCGACGGCGCGGGCCAGGGTGTCGGCGGCCAGGGCGCCGAGGCGAGCGAGGGCGGCGTCTCCGCCCACGAGGGGCCGGCGGGCGGTGGAGAGGGCGAAGACCACGTCGCCGTCGAAGGGGGCGTGCACGGGCCGGATGGCGCGGGCCAGGCCGTCCTGGGCCATGACGGCCAGGCGCCTGGCCTGGGCCGGGGTGAGGGCGACGTCCGTGGCCAGGCAGGCGATGGTGGTGTTCCGGCGCTCGCCCGCCGGGGGCGGGGCCTTGGACGGGCCCCATTCGCCGGGGCCGGCGCGCAGGCCGTCCAGGGGCAGGCCGCCGAACTCGCCGTCGATCTCGAAGGGGGCGGCCCAGAAGGTGCGGCCGTCCGGGGCGGTGACCGAGCCCCAGCTGTTGACGCAGACCAGGGCCCCCACGGCGCCGTCGGCCGAGAGGAGGGAGGCCGAGCCGGTCCCGCCCTTCAGGCCCCCCGCCGCCGCGCCAAAGCCGGCGCCCGCCGTGCCCAGGTCGAAGTCGGGGCCGGCGGCGGCGCAGGCCCGGCGGCCCAGCTCGCGATAGGGCGGGTCCTCGCCCCAGGCCTTGTCGCCGCCATTGGCGAGGTCGAAGAGGATGGCCGCAGGCACGACGGGGGAGGGCGGGACGCCGGGCCGGTCGGCAAGGCGGAAGCCCCGGCCCCGGACGCCCAGCCAGGCGACGACGCCGTCGGCGGCCGCCAGGCCCCAGACCGAGCCGCCCGCCAGCACCACGGCGTCCACCGCCTCCACCAGGTTCTCCGGGGCGAGGGCGTCGGTCTCCCGCGTGCCGGGGCCGCCGCCGCGCACGTCCACGGCGCAGACCGCCCGGTCGTCGGGCAGGATCACCGTCACGCCGGTGCGCGCGGCGGGGTCCTGCGCCTGTCCGACGGCGAGGCCGGGCACGTCGGTGATGCGGTTGCGGGGGCCGGGGGCGAGCGGGCTCATGGGTTTCTAGAACACCGAATGGCGTTCCTTGTCCACGCGGGTGGGTCTATAGGTCGGCTGGTTCCCGCGTCGTGAGGCCTCCATGCGTCCCCTTGCCCTGCTGAAGTCAGCCCTCTTCACCGCCGCCGTCCTGGCTCTGACCCTGCCGGCCGCGCCCGGGCTGGCGGGGGAAGCGGAGGCCAAGGAGACCGGCATGGTCGCCGCCGCCCACCCCCTGGCGGTGGAGGCGGGCGTCTCCGTGCTGAGGCGCGGCGGCTCGGCGGTGGACGCGGCGGTGGCCGTGCAGGCGGCCCTGGGCCTGGTGGAGCCGCAGAGCTCAGGGATCGGCGGCGGGGCCTTCATCACCTATTACGACGCGAAAACCCGCAAGGTGACCGCCTACAACGGCCGCGAGACCGCGCCCATGGGCGCCACCCCGGACATGTTCCTGGGTCCGGACGGCAAGCCCCTCTCCTTCGTCGACGCCGTGACCAGCGGCCGGTCCACGGGCGCGCCCGGCGCCGTGGCCATGCTGCACATGGCCCAGAAGGCCCACGGACGCCTGGCCTGGAAGGACCTCTTCACCGAGGCCGAAGCGCTGGCCGATCAGGGCTTTGCGGTCACCCCGCGTCTGGCCGCGCTGGCCGCCCGGTCCGCCGCCTGGGGGCGCCAGCCCGACGCCGTGGCCTATTTCACCAGGCCGGACGGCCAGCTGATCCAGGCCGGCGACATCCTGAAGAACCCCGCCTACGCCGCCACCCTGCGCAAGATCGCCGCCGAGGGCCCCGCCGCCCTGCTGGAGGGCGAGATCGCCGAGGCCATCGTGAAGCGGACGACCCAGGGCCCCCTGCCGGGAACCCTGACCCTGGCGGACCTCAAGGCCTACAAGCCCAAGGTCTCCGAGCCGGTCTGCCGACCCTACCGGGTCTATGTGGTCTGCGTTCCGCCGGCGCCCTCCGGCGGACCCGCCGTGCTGATGGGGCTGGGCATCCTCGCCAACACCGACATCGCCGCCCACGGCCCGGACACGGTGCAGGGCTGGTACCTCTTCTCCCAGGCCAGCCGGCTCATGTACGCCGACCGCGACCGATATTTCGGCGACCCGGACTTCGTCGACGTGCCCGTGCAGGGCCTGCTGGACCCGGCCTACCTGAAGGCGCGGGCGGCCCTGATCCCGAAGGATGTCGCCGGCGCCCCGCCGCCTCCCGGCAAGCCCCGCGGGGCGGGGGTGCGCGCGCCCGACGCCACCCAGGAGCCCGGCGGCACCACCCATTTTGTCATCGTCGATGGCGACGGAAACGTCGTCTCCATGACCACCACGGTGGAGAGCCTGTTCGGCTCGGGCCGGATGGTCCACGGCTTCTTCCTGAACAACCAGCTGACGGACTTCTCCTTCTCGCCGACCGAGAAGGACGGGGTCCCGGCGGCTAACGCCGTGGCGCCTGGCAAGCGGCCGCGCTCGTCCATGGCGCCGGTGGTGGTGCTGGACCGCAAGGGCCGGTTCGTGGCCGCCGTGGGCTCGCCGGGGGGCAACTCCATCCTGGCCTACAACCTCAAGGCCCTGGTGGGCGTGCTGGACTGGAAGCTGCCCATGCAGGAGGCCGTGGCCCTGCCCAACCTGATCGCCCGGGGCGCGCCCTACATGTCGGAAGCGGCCAAGTTCCCGCCCGGCGTGGTCGAGGGCCTGGCGGCGCGCGGCGTGGTCCTGGTGGGCGCCGGCGGGGCGGAGGGCTCGGGCCTGCACGGGGTGATGGTGACGCCTCAGGGCCTGTCCGGCGGCGCCGATCCGCGCCGCGAGGGCGTGGCGCGCAGGCCCTGAGCCTCCGTCAGGAGGCGAGCTCGCCCTTCAGGGCGCGATCGATCAGGCCCACCGTACGGTCGAGGCCGAAGATGGCGGCAAAGGAGCCGAAGCGCGGGCCCTGGCTCTGGCCGAGCAGGACCTCGTAGAGGGCGCTGAACCACAGGCGCAGGGGTTCGAATCCCGCCGCCTTGCCCGCCTCGTAGACCTCGGCCTGGATGAGCTCGGCGTCCTGGCAGCCGGCGGGCAGGGCGCGCAGGCGGGCGGCGAGGTCGGCCATGGCGGCCCGTTCGCGGTCGTCCGGCGCCCGGAACCGCTTGGCGGGCTTCACGAAGTCCTCGTAGTAGTGAATCGCATAGTCGGCCAGCCGGTCCAGCAGGGGCTGGCTGGCGGCGTCGGCGCCGGGCATGTAGCGGGCGATGAAGCCCCACAGG
>JBJTFE010000350.1:0-3915 GCA_046093265.1 Phenylobacterium sp.
CATGTCGCCCAACCGCATTCTCTACTTCTGGACCTATGACCCGTCGGCGCATGCGCCGGTCTGGCAGGGTCCGGTCTTCCGCACCCTGCCGGAGGTGGTCTTCCTGCTGATCGGCTTCGTGAACGCTGTCTTCATCACCGCTCAGTACGCATCGGCCCGGACGATGCTGACCCGGCTGACGCCGCCGGACAAGACCGGCGCCTTCTTCGGCGTTTACGCCCTCTCCGGAGTCGCGACCGGCTGGCTTGGCCCGATGATGGTGAACCTCGGCACCAACGTGACCCGGACCCAGCAGGGCGGCTTTGCAACCGTGATTATCCTTCTGGCGGCGGGCCTGGTCGGCCTGGGGTTTGTGCGTGGAGGCGGAAGACGTCTCGAGACCTGAAGTCAGATCGCCATCTCCGACTTACTGTTAACTATATCTGTAAACACATTGGCTTCGCGCGACCTTAAAGGTTTGTGCTTGGGATTTACTTCGCATTAAGGTGCCCCGGCCAAGGGTGGCGGAAGTGCGCGGGGATGCCGAAAGGCTATGCCGGGGCGTGGGGACTCCCGCCCTCCCGTGTCGCGGGAGAACAGAATGTCGAGGTTGCTCGCAAGGGTCCTCCGTCAGGAGGCCTCAGCGCCGGTCATGGAGTACGGGGTTGTCGCCGCCTTGATCGCGGCCATCCTTCTGGCGGCTGCAGGTCTGACCCCCTCCCGGCAGCCGAGCCCGGAGGCGCCTCCGGCGCTTCGCAACCTTTCCGACTGATCGCGGGCCGCAGACCGCCTGTTGCGGGTAGACGCGCTTTGGCTCAAATGACCCGGAGCGCCCACGGCGGGCGCGACGAGAGATCGCAGCATGCCCGAAGTCGAGACAGCGGACGCTTCCGGTCCGCCCACGCCCGTGATCGCCCTGTGCGAGGAGGATCTTGAGTCCTGGCGCGCGTCGGCCTCGCCGCTGGAACTCGGGCTCGCCGCCCCGGAGTTTCGCGCGCGGGCAGGACAATGCGTCCTCGTTCCCGGCCCTGACGGAAGACCGGCCAGGGTTCTGATGGGTCTGGGGCCGAGGCCCGGCGAGATCAGCGCCTTCCGGACGCTCGCCGGCCGGCTAACGGCGGGAGTTTTCGGCCTTGGCGATACGCCTGCGGGCCTCGATCCGACGGACATCGCACTCGCCTTCGGTCTCGGACTCTACAGGTTCGAGCGCTACAAACGACGGGACGCCGGAGTCCCCCAGCTTCGCATTCCCGGCGCCGATGAGGCCCGGGCCGCCCAAGTGGGGTCGGCCTGCGCCCTGGCGAAGGACCTCATCAACACTCCGGCGAACGATCTCGGGCCGGCCCAGCTCGAGGCTGCGGCCCGGGACCTTGCGGGGCGCCACGGCGCCCGGATTGAGGTGATCACGGGCGACGCCCTTCCGCCCGCAGGCTATCCCGCCGTACACGCGGTGGGCCGCGCCGCCGCACCGGGCCGCGAGCCGCGCATGATCGAGATCACCTGGGGCGAGACGGACGCGCCAGGTCTGGCTCTGGTGGGCAAGGGAGTGGTCTTCGACACTGGCGGGCTGGACATCAAGCCCTCGTCAGGGATGCGACTGATGACGAAGGACATGGGCGGGGCGGCCCATGTTCTGGCCCTCGGAGCGATGGTCATGGAGGCCGGGCTCAGGGTCCGGTTGTCGATCCTCATCCCGGCGGTCGAGAACGCCATAGGCGGCGACGCCATGCGCCCCGGCGATGTGCTCTCCACCCGGAAGGGTTTGAGCGTCGAGGTCGGCAACACGGACGCCGAAGGCCGGTTGATCCTGGCCGACGCCCTGACCCGAGCCGCCGAGCTCACCCCCGACCTCACCCTGGATCTGGCTACCCTGACCGGCGCCGCCCGGGTTGCGCTCGGTCCGCAGATACCCCCCTTCTTCACCGACGACGACGCTCTGGCGGCCGCCATCGAGGCCGGCGCCCGCAAGGCCTCCGACCCGGTCTGGCGCCTGCCCTTGTGGAAGGCGTATCTGCCCGCCCTGGAATCCGAGATCGCCGATCTCAGGAACGATCCCGACGCCTGGGCTCAGGCCGGCGCCATGACCGCGGCCCTCTTCCTTCAGAAGTTCGCCCCCGCTGGCGCCTGGGCCCATTTCGACATCTTCGCCTGGAACCCCCGGGCCCAGCCCGGATACCCGGTGGGCGGAGAGGCTCAGGCCATCCTGGGGCTGTTCGCCATGCTGAAGGCCCGCTACGCGTGAAGCCCGACCCCCGCCTCACCCTCGCCCGGCCGGACCTCGCCGCCGGCGTCCTTGAGGGCCGCCTGGACGCCCGGCGGTTCGAGCGGCCCAGGCGGATGCAGGTCGCGGTCCCTGCGGCGTCTATCCGCCGCGCACCGCGACCGGACGCCGAGCAGCTGGACCAGATCCTGCTGGGCGAGCGCTTCGATGTCCTGGAGACCCGCGACGGCTTCGCCTGGGGCCAGGCGGTCCGGGACGGGTATGTCGGTCATGTGGCCTTCGACGCCCTGGGGCCGGAAGGCCCCCCGCCGACGCACGGGGTGCGGGTTCCCCTGACCTACGGGTTCGAAGCCCCCTCCATCAAGTCGCGTCCGACAGGCCCGATCTCCCTCAACAGCCTGGTGACCGTCACCGCCAGGGAGGGACGGCTGGCGCGCTGCGAGGCCGGCTTCTGGGTTCCGGAGTCCCACCTGGCGCCTTTGGGCGACGTCGCGGATGACCCCGCCGCCATCGCCGAGGCGCACCTCGGCGCCGCTTATCTCTGGGGCGGTCGGGAAGGGTGCGGGATCGATTGCTCGGGCCTCGTCCTCCAGTCCCTCCTTGCCTGCGGGCGCGCCTGCCCGCGGGACTCAGACCTGCAGCAGGCCCTGGGCGCACCCGTGGCGGCGGCGGATCTGGATCGGGGGGATCTCGTCTTCTGGAAAGGTCACGTCGCCATCCTCCTGGACGGCGCCCGGATCATCCACGCCAACGCCCATCACATGGCGGTGGCGCAGGAGCCCCTGAGGGAGGCGATCGAGAGAATTCGCGGGTCCGGCGGCGGCGAGACCACGGCCTTCAGGCGCCCCCTGGCCCGGACCCGGCCAGGACCCATCTGACCCCGTCGGACAACGAAACTCAGGCTGCGGGCTTGGTGGCGGCGGCTGGAGCCGCACCGGCGGCGGGAACCGCACCAGCGGCGGAAGCCGCACCGGTGGGCGCTGCGCCCTCGGTCGGGGCCGCTGGCGCCGCCGCGGCGGCCGGATTCGGCGCCGGGAGGGGCAGGGTTCCGCCCTGGGCGCGCAGATAGGCGATAATGTTGACCCGGTCTTCGGACTTCTTGAGGCCGACAAAGGACATCTTGGTGCCCGGAATATACTTCTGGGGGGCCCTCAGGTATTCGTAGAGGTGTAGGTCATCCCAGACAGGCTGCTTGGCCCCGAACTCGATCATGGCCGTCGAGTAGGCGAAACCCGCGTGCACTCCCGGCTTCATGCCGACAACACCCCAAAGGTTGGGACCTGTGCCATTTGCGCCGCCGTTGGCGATATTGTGGCAGGCTTGGCACTTGGCGAAGACAGCCTCACCGGCCTTCACGTCGGCGACAGGAAGAACGGTCCCGAAATCAGGAATCACCTCGGCGACGGGCGCCTCGCCGCCGCCCTCAACGGTCGCCTCGATGAGATAGCCCGGCTTTTCCGGCGCCTCGACGTTGAAGAGCCCCGTCGTGATTTCCCGAAGCCCGACGATGGCCAGAGCCATCGCCAAGCCGGCGCCTGCGATCTTGTTGAAGGTCAGATTGCTCATCGTCCCGAAACCGATTTTTCCCGGGACCGCAGCCCCGTCACCCAAAACCTGCAGGGCCGAATGAGGGGCCCTAAGGACGGGAGATTCTCCGCCCTGTATTGCGTTGGCGTCTCTTACACGCTACCCGCGCTCGCGCAACCGGGCAGATG
>JBJTFE010000351.1:0-7229 GCA_046093265.1 Phenylobacterium sp.
GACTGGAAGGCCGCGTTTCCGGAAGTCTGGCCTGAGGGCAAGCCGGGTGGCTTTGACCTGATCCTCGGCAATCCGCCGTATGTGAAGCTGCAGAACCTCACCAAGGCGGCGCCGGAAGCGACCACCTACCTGCAAGCTCAGCGTGGCGACGACACCTATGCGAGCGCCCGAACCGGCAATTTCGATCTCTATCTGCCCTTTGTGGAGAAGGGCCTGCGTCTGCTCGGGCCCGGCGGTCGTATGGCCTACATCGCCCCCAGCCTGTGGACTGTGAACAACTACGGCGAGGGTCTGCGCGACCTCATTCGACGGGGTCGGCACCTGGAGCGCTGGATCGACTTCAAGGCCCATCAGATCTTCGATGAAGCGATCACCTATACGGCCCTGCAGTACTTCTCACGCGACCGTCAAGACGTATTGCGCATCGCCACTGCGCCCAGTGGTGAAGCGGCGGACGTTGACTGGACAAACGAAGGCTTGGCGGTCAGGTACGATGCGCTGCCTGAAAACGGTGAGTGGCTGATGGCCACAGGTGAGGATCGGGCATTGATCGACCGGCTGGCGGAAAGTTGTCTGCGGCTGGACGACCCCCGACTAACTTCCAAAATCTTTCAGGGGCTGATTACGAGCGCCGACGATCTTTACCACATGAAGAAGAAGGGCAAGGGTCGCTATTGGTGCGTACCCAAGGGGCGGTCGGGCGCGGCGCCTCACGAAGTGGAGATCGAGGATGCAATCATGCGGCCCTTGATCTCTGGGGCTGAGGCTAAGCGCTATGAAGAGCCCGAAACCGACACCTACGTCCTGTTTCCGTATGAGCGCGATGACAAAGGTGCGATGCGCCTGCTGGAAGCGTCGGTCCTGGCCGCGCGGTTTCCGAGGGCGTGGGCCCACCTCCTTCGCTGGGAAGACCCGCTTCGTGGACGAGAGGCCAAAGAGGATAAGCGGCCATTCGATGATGAGAACTGGTACCGCTTTGGCCGAAGCCAGAATGTAGACAAACAAGATATACCGAAGATAATAGTCGCTCAAACAGTACCCGAAATGCGCGTATGCGTGGACACGAATGGTGACAAATACATAAATAATGTCAGAGTTAATGGTATTTTGTCAGCAATGGAAGTTGATAGATTTTTTCTGGCGGGGGCGCTCAACAGTCGGGTTGTCGATTTCGTCTTTCGTCGGATCGGCAAGCCCAAGCAGGGCGGCTGGTTCGAAGCCAACAAACAGTTCATCGCACCCTTGCCGATCCCCGATGTGGAGGCAAAGGATCAGGCTCGGATCGCCGATCAGGCGAAGCTGCTTCAGACAGGGCACACACGCACTCGCGCGCTACTCTCGGCCTGCGCTGAGCGCCTTTCGGTATTGGCGCGCCATCGACACCCGGAGGATTGGCTCTGGCCAGACCTGAGAACATTCGAGGAGCTTCAGTCTGCAGCACCTCCATCCCTGAAGACTCCCTCCGACCGGCGCGACTGGGCCACGACTCGTCGGAACGAGGACATTGCCGTCCGTTTGGAAGCGCTGCAGGCAGCGCTGGACCTCGGTGGACGTTTGGAGGCGACCTTTGACGATGGCGAGTTGCGTCTGTTCGCCGGCGGATCGCCAGTGATCACTCGTATCTATCTCGAAGAGGCCGATGGGAGGATGGCAGAAGCCTGGTGGCGCTGGTTGCTGCTCAGCCGGACCTGGCGGGAAGCAAAGCCCCTCGCAGATGAACTCCGTCGCCCCCCAGCGGATGCTCTATTGCCGGCAGCCGCCCAGTTTATCGCGCGCGTGAAGGCGCTGGCTGAGCAGACCTCCGCCCTCGAGCAGGGCGAGCAAGCGATGAACGAACTCCTGGCCGAACTTTATCAGCTAACGCCCGCGGAGCGGGTGCTTGTGGAAAACGATAGGAGTCGTGGAAGGCAGGGGTAGAATCGCAGTCCATATGGGTGACAAAGTGCGTAAGAGGCTGTCGCCATGAGCCAGCTGAGCCTGTTCGAGACGTCCCGTGCGGAGTATGCGCCGCCGCCGGTGAATCCTGACTTTGTGCGTAAGCATCTTCGACGCATCCTCAATATGGCGCGAGAGGCGGAGCGGCTGCCCTGGAGCCCTGCGGAGACCGAATCCTGGGCGGATTTGTTTCCGAAGTTGGCCGAGTCGCTGCCGCCCGAGGAGGGCAGGACCTTGTGCGAGGCATTCGCGGCGGAGCTCAAACGACTGAAGGGCGAATGAGCAGAGCTGCCGCGCTGGACCTTGCCCGGGCCCGGAACGAACACACCGCCTTCGGCAACGGCCCGCACGTGTGCCTGGGCCAGCACATCGCCCGCATCGAGATCGACGCCATGCTGGTGGAGGTGCTCTCCCGCCTCGAGGACGTGGAGCGCGCCGCCCCGCCCGAATGGCTGGCCAGCAACTTCATCTCCGGACCCCGGACCATGCCGATGAGGTTCCGGGCGGGGCGGCGGTTGGGGGTGGGGTGAAAAAGCCCTGAAACGGCCTTAATCCGGACCCGACCCCGCCACAGACAGCCCTCAGATTGGCACTGTCGGCGGCTGGCCCTGGTTCCGGTCCCTGAACGCCCCCCCAGCTCCTCCGGGGCCGGGACCGGCCGCCGCGCTTGTCTCCATCCCCGATTTGACCTCGCGGTTTCGCAACGGCGGCCCTCCCAAGCGGTAGGCCGCCGGTTTTGTGTCGGGGGGTGGACCTGACAAAATCCGGGTAATCTGTAAAATACGGGTTTTCCATGTCCTGCAGCGGAGCCCGCCACATGAGCGAGACCACCGTCACCTCCGCCGAGTTGCAGCGGGCCTTCGGCGTCTACCGCGAGCGGGCGCTGGCCGAACCGGTGATCATCACCCACCACGGACGAGAGAGCCTGGTCCTCCTGTCGGCGGCGGAGTTCCAGCGGCTCAAGACCCTGGAGCGGAGGGCCCTGCACCCGTGGGAGCTGAGCGGCGCCGAAGTCGAGGCGCTGGAGGCGGCCGCCGTCGCCGAGGAGGCCGCCGCGCACGATCACGAGTACAGCCCGGACCGCTGAGCGCACCGGCGTGGACCTTCCCGAACCGAGGGTCGGCCTCGTCATCCGATACGCCTACCTCTGGCGTCAGGAGGCCCTGGCCGGCCGGGACGAGGGCCGCAAGGACCGGCCCTGCGTGATCCTCCTCGTCGGAAGGTCGCGGGAGGGCGGCCCCCTCGTCACCGTCGCGCCGATCACCCACACCGCCCCGGATCCGGAGCGGAGGGCGGACGCGATCGAACTGCCCGGACCGACCCAGCTGCGCCTGGGCCTGGATGGCGAGCGGTCCTGGGTGCTGGCGAGCGACCTCAACCCGTTCGTCTGGCCCAGGTTCGACCTGAGGCCCATCCGAAGGGGCGCCGAGACGGTCGCCTTCGGCTTTCTCCCGGCCTCGCTGGTCCAGGACCTGAGGGCCAGGGTCCTCGCCGTCGCCCGCCGCGGCGGGCCAGTCCTGACGCCGCGGAGCGGTCCGACCGGATGACCGCAGGCGCGGATTCAGGAAGGCTTCGGATGGCGGCGATCCAGAGCCATCTTGAAGCCGTGTCCGGGTCGGCCATAGCTTGTTTCAGGAGGCGCCCATGCCCCAGTACTCGGTTCGCGACGCCAAGACCCATCTGTCCCGCCTGATCTCCCGTGCTCTGGCGGGCGAGGAAGTCGTGATTGTCCGCGGAAGCAAACCCGTTGTGCGGCTGGAGCCGATCCACTTGCCCGGGCGCCGCCAGTTCGGCGTGCTCAAGGGCCGGATCGCCATGGACTCCCGGTTCGACGAGCCCCTGCCCCCTGACGAACTTGCAGGCTGGACCCGTTCGACAGGCTGCTGATCGCCCAGGCCCTGGCCGAGGACATGGTCCTGGTGTCGAACGAAGCGCGCTTTGACGACACTGCGATCAAGCGGCTCTGGTAGGCGCACAGGCGCAGACGTCCAGCTCATTCCCTGCTGGCATGCAGGCCAGGAAGACCTCCAAATCGCCTTAATCCGGACCCGACCCCGCCACAGACGGCCATCAGGTTGGCGTTGTCGGCGGCTGGCCCTGGCACCGGTCCCTGAACGCCCCCCCAGCCCCCCCGGGGCCGTGACCGGCCGCCGCACCTGTCTCCATCCCCGATTTGACCCTGCGGTTTCGCAACGGCGGCCCTCCCAAGCGGAAGGCCGCCGGTTTTGTGTCGGGGAGCCCATCAGCGCCCGTTACATGCACCTCAAGGAGAGGCGAGCCTATGAAGCCGCGATTGCCCCACCTGACGACGGATGAAGCGGCGGAGGCCTTCCTTGAGGACGCGGACCTCTCGGCCTTCGACCTCTCCGGCATGACCCCGCACAGCTTCGAGTTCGCGCCCAAGTCGCGGCAGGTGAACCCGAGGTTCCCCGAACCCCTGCTGGCGGCGGTGAAGGCCCGGGCGGCGGCGACCGGGATGTCGTACCAGAAGTTCATCCGGCTGACCCTGGAGGCGGCGTTGAGGACGCCCGGACCGGGCGCCCCCCGCCCCTAGCCGCCCGCAGAAACACTGGCGGAGCGGCGCGGGGTTTGGCAAAGGCGTCAGGCGCACGCCGGCCGGCGGTCGGGGGCGGCGCGGGGAGGTCTTCCATGGGCGACGGCGACGCGGGCTATCCGGCATTCACCCACGTGACCCTGGCCGAGGGCCCCTGGGCCGGCTGGACGGTCTATGAGGGCGAGCCCTTCGAGGACCATGCGGGGCCCTTCTACTACCGGATGGACGCGTCCGGGGCGCCGGTCTGCGCCATGCGCACCGAGGCCAAGCACATGAACGGCGGCGGCTTCATGCACGGCGGGGCGCTCATGACCTTCGCCGACTACGCCATCTTCATCTTCGCCCGGGAGCACCTGAAGGACTCCTCCAGCGTCACCGCCTCCCTCAACGCCGACTTCGTGGGCGCCGTGCCGCCGGGCGCCCTGCTGGAGTGCCGGGGCGAGGTGGTGAAGGGCGGGCGCAGCCTCGTCTTCCTGCGCGGCCTGATGACCGTGGAAGGCCAGACGGTGTTTTCCTTCTCCGCCGTCATCAAGAAGACCGGCAAGCGCGGGTGAAGGCGCGGCTCTCCGTCCTGGACCTGTCGCCGGTCGGCGGCGAGGGCACGCAGGCCGAGGCCATGCGCGAGACGATCGCCGTGGCCCAGGCGGCCGAGCGGCTGGGCTATGACCGGTTCTGGGTGGCCGAGCACCACAATATGCGCAGCCTGGCCTCGGCCTCGCCCGAGATCCTGATGGCCGCCTTGACCCAGGCCACGAAGACCATTCGCCTGGGGTCCGGCGGGGTCATGCTGGTCAACTACTCGCCCCTGAAGGTGGCGGAGGTCTTCATGGCCCTGGAGGCCCTGGCGCCGGGGCGGATCGACCTGGGCGTCGGCCGGGCCCTGGGGACGGACGGGCGAACCGGCGGGGCCCTGCGCTCGGCCGGGTCGGAGGCCTTCCCCCAATACTTCGCCCTGCTCAACGCCTGGCTGCTGGACGCCGGCGGGGTGGAGCCGATCACCGAGGCCCACCCGGCCCGGGGCATCCACGCCTCGCCCTCGGGGCCCTCGCACCCGGACCTTTTCCTTCTCTGCTCCTCGGCCGAGACGGCGGACTTCGCCGGCCGCTCCGGGGTGGGCATGGTGTTCGCCGAGTTCATCGCCCGGGCGGACGGCGGCCCAGCGGTGAGCGCCTATCGCGCCGCCTTCGCCCCCTCGGCCTTCCGCACGGCCGGCTGGGCTGGGGTGGCGACCATCGCCCTGGCCGCCGAGACCGCCGAGGCCGCCGGGCGCCTGGCCGCCCCCATGCGGGCGAGCGCCCTCGCCGGCCTGGACGGCCCCGGCGCCGACGGCGAGCGGCCGCGCTTTCCCCGCATCGAGGACGCCCTCGCCTTCCTGGAAGCCCGCCGCGACGACCCCCGCCTGCCTGGCGTGACGGCCCGCGCCATCGTCGGCGATCCCGAGACCGTGCGCCGCGGCCTGGAGGCCAAGACCGAGGCGACCGGCGCGGACGAGCTGTTCGTCATGGCCGTGGGGCCGGACCTGGCCAGCCGGGTGCGGTCGCTGGAGCTGATCAAGGCGGGGTGAGGGGCGCCGTTTCTTCAGGACCCGTCGGCGGCGGGTTCCGGAAGGCTGTAGCGCAAGGGAACCACGACCTTGCCACCGGAGAAGGTCGAGCCCGTGTCGGTCCAGCGCGGCAGGATGAATCCCGGGGCCAAACGATTGATCGCAGGTTGCAGCCCGGCGATCTCAGGCGCGGCGCTCAGGACATTGCAGTCCTTCAGGCGGGCGTCCGGGCCCACGGCGCATTCTGCCCGGACCTTCACTTCCTGGGCGCCGGCAGCCTTCAGCAGCTGGCCGAGCTCGGCCTCGAACTGGTCTCCGCCAGGAATGGCGAGCCAGGGGAGCCGGGAAGCGAAGGTCGGGACCTGCGCCTGATCAACCTGGAACTCAAAGGGGACAAGGACATGGCTCCCCACTGTTGACTTCCCGTCATCAAACTTGAGGGGCGCCCGGAACTTCGTCGCGAGGCTACGGGCCGCAGGAAGGAAGACTTCGGTATTGGCCTCCAAGTTGCGCGCCTTGCAGGCGCCAATGACGCCGTCCTTCTGGATAACGCATTCCAGGGTGATCCGACCGCTCAGCTTGCGTTCCCGCGCCGACTGAGGATAGGCGGCCCAGATTTCGGTCGTACTCGGAGTGGCGGTCCAGGGGACCTTCGTGAGCACCGCGAATGTGGTCCCGTACGGGTCTGGTACTCCGGAAACCCGGCTTCCCGTGGAGGGAGATGGCGCCTCAAAGTTGATCGGGATGGTGATGGCCTCAAACTCCACCGGCTTGCCGTCCTTGATCGCCTGGGTCATGAGCATTTGAGGGGCTATGGCCAGGGCCGCCTGTCCGAACCCCAGGCCTGGAGGCGTTTCGGACAAGACGCTGCACCCGGTCAGAAGCCCTGTGATCGTAACCCGGCAGGTCAACCTGACCTTGCCGTCAACTCCCGCGTCCATCGCCGCCTTGGGAAAGACCGAAAGGAAGTCCTGCTGCGAAGGCGCGCGCTTCCAGTTGGGGGCCTTGTCCACGGCCTGCTCCGCCAAGGCGGGAGGAGAGCCGATGACCATGCCTAGGGCGAGAAATGCAGAGATACAGGCTGGCGGTCTCATGAATCTTGTCCTCCCCAATGCGCCCTTGGGCAGGAAGGGTGAATGCTGACGCAGGACGAATAAAGTCACGAATGCGTCAATTCATGAACTCCCTTCATTGACG
>JBJTFE010000352.1:0-2627 GCA_046093265.1 Phenylobacterium sp.
ACCCGCACCACGCCGGGGGCGATGATGGCGCTTTCCAGGGGGGCCAGGCTCGCCCAGCCCAGGAAGCCCACCACGAACACGCCGATCAGGATCGCGCCAGTGATCATCGGCCGGCGCAGGCGACGCTCCAGGTCCGGGTCCAGGGGCTGGTCTGACACCTTCAGCACGGGCGCCAGCCAGCGCCGCGCCGCGGCGAGGGGGCCGGACGCCTTGCGGGGGCCGCTTCCGGGGCCGCTTCCGGGGCCGCCGCCCGGGCCGTTGTCCGGGCCGCTTCCGGGCGCGCCAAAGGCGGACTTGCGCGGGTCCAGGTTCATCGGGCGCCTCCGCCTTCCACGGCCCTCAGGGCGGGGGCGGCGAACTTGGCCATCACCGCCTCGCGGGGGCCGAAGGCCTCCATCCGGCCGTCGCGCAGCACCAGCATCTTGTCGGCGGCGCGGAAGATGGAGGGCTTGTGCGCCACCAGGACGATGGTGGCGCCGCGGGCCTTGGCGGCGTCCAGGGCGGCCAGCAGGGCTTCCTCGCCCTCGGCGTCCAGGGCGGCGTTGGGTTCGTCCAGCACCAGCAGGGCGGGGTCGCCGATCAGAGCGCGGGCCAGGCCGACACGCTGGCGCTGGCCGGCCGAGAGAATACGGCCGGTTTCGCCAAGGTCGGTCTCATAGCCCTGCGGCAGGCGCAGAATCAGGCTGTGGACGCCGGCGGCCTGGGCGGCGCCCACCACCATTTCGTCGGTGATGTCGTCGCGGAAGCGGGCGATATTGTCGCGCACGGTGCCGGGGAAAAGCTCGGTGTCCTGCGGCAGGTAGCCGACATTGCGGCCGAAATCGGTGCGGTCCCAGGCGTGGACGTCGGCGCCGTCCAGACGGATGGAACCGTGGGTGGGCGGCCAGACGCCGACGATCAGCCGGGCCAGGGTGGACTTGCCGGCGCCGGACGGGCCGATCACCCCGACCACTTCGCCGGGCTCGACCCGGAAGGCCAGGGCCTGGACGACGAAGCGGCCTGCGCCGGGCGGAGCGAAGTTGACCCCCTCGACGGTCAGCAGCCCCCTGGCCTTGGGCAGGGCGGTGGAGGGGCGCGGCTCCTGATAGCCGTCGAACACCGTGTTCAGGCGCTCGAAGGCCCGGGCGCCGTTCATCAGGCCGTCCCAGCTGCCGACCAGCCGGTCGATGGGCTGCAAGGCGCGGGCGCCGAGGATCATATTGGCGAACAGCAGGCCCACGTGGATCTTGCCCGTCACCACCAGCCAGGCGCCGACGGCGATGATCAGCACCTGGATGGCCTGGCGCAGGCCGCGCGAGATGTTGCTCATGAAGCTGGCGTCGTCGCTGGCCAGCGAGCTGCGGTCCATGGTGGTCTGGCGGAAACCGCGCCAGCGGCCGGCCAGGGGCTCGGTCAGCCCCATGGCCCGGACCACTTCGTTGTTCTTCAGCGCCTGGTCGGTGAAGCCATAGCTGCGCAGGGCGGCGTCGTTGGCCTCCTGAAGCAGGGGCCGGGTGCGGATGTCCTGCAGGAAGGCCACGCCCAGCAGGATCAGGGCGCCGGCGAAGGTGACGACGCCGATCACCGGATCGACCACGAACAGGACCAGCATGAAGATCGGCATCCAGGGCAGGTCGAACAGCACCCCGAAGGCCTGGCCGGTCAGCATCTGGCGGAAGGTGTCAAGGTCGCGCAGGGCCTGGGTGCGGGCCTGCGGCATGCCGCGCGCCGCGCCCTCGAACAGGGCCCCGAAGACGTGGGCCGAAACGCGCTGGTCCAGCAGAACGCCGAAGCTGATCAGCACCTTGGCCCGGTAGTGATCGATGATCGAGGCCATGGCGAAGGCGGCCAGCACGCCCAGGGTCAGGACCAGCAGGGTCGGCACGCTCCCGCTCGGCAGAACGCCCGCATAGATGTGCGTCGTGTAGAGCGGCATGGCGAAATAGAGCAGGTTCGAGACCAGGCTGAACACGCCCGCATAGATCAGCGGCCTGCGCCCCTCCTTGACCGCACGGGTCAGGGGGTTGTCGGGCATGGCGGCGAACGGGTTGAAGATCTTCATCCGAAGTCCGGAAGCGTTCCTGGGGCGTGCGGGCGGACCTTCGCCCCAGAAGGTTGACGAAAAGCAAGGAAAATCCGCGGAGGCTCTTGTCACACCCAAGGCCCGGCGGGAAGGCGCCTTACGACTGCGGCGACCTCGTGGCGCCGGCGCCACGCACGGCGGACCCACGGCCCGGCCGCGCGGGGAGCAACGGGTTCCGTAATTCCTCCACCTTCCATTGGGAGGTAGACCGCGCAGCGGAACGGAGGGGGTCAGCGGCGCCGCCGTTGCACCCCCTCACCCCGCTGCGCGGGGAGCTCCCCCTGATGGGGAGCAATCAAGTGCTTGTAATTCCTCCACCTCTTGAGGGGGAGGTGGACCGCGAATGCGGGCCGGAGGGGGTCAACGGCGTTAATCCGCCTTGATTCCTCCAGAAGCTGCCGGAAGCCCGCCATTCCGGAACTTTCCATGGCCGCCGCCCCCGAAACCCGCGTCCTGGCCCGGCGCCTGCGCCAGGCCCTGACCCTGCCCGAGGGTCTCCTCTGGAAGGGCCTCAAGGCCCGAAGGCTGGACGGCCTCCACTTCCGCAAACAGCATCCGCTCGGCC
>JBJTFE010000353.1:0-2089 GCA_046093265.1 Phenylobacterium sp.
GCGGAAGAAAGTCTCTCCGTTGTGCAAGTGAAATGGCGTCGTCGGAGCCATCTCGGCAAAGGTGTTCACGATCAGCCGCTTCAAGACGAACTGGATCGCCCGGGGGAGCAGGAGGAATCCGAAGAGCGCTCCCGCTGCGAATCCAACAATCAATGCGATCACGCGTGTGCTCCATGCAAGTCTTGATGCGCTGGGCGCGCGCGCCTAGACGGGGTGACCCGGGGGTGGGTCACTCCGCCGCAAGGCCGAAGGACAGCTCCTCAGCGCGGGAGGCGTGCGGCCGGTGCTCCAGCACCGCGGGGTGACGATCAGGCGGGGTCCATCCCATCCGGTCGAAGACGCCCTTCAGGTAGGTCTGCCATGCGTGTGAGTCGAAGTAGGACGCATGCCGGTCAGAGGCGACGAAGCGTATGCCGCCCGTCAGGTCCGGTGCGTCCTCGCGGATCATCCGGGCCATGGTCAAGGCCTGAGGCCTGCCGTCGATCTCGTCCCTGATCTGGTTGGCGATGGCGAAGGCCATCAGGTCGAACAGTTTGAACGCGCCCGAGTTTGTCTCGATGAAGCTCGGCGCATACAGGTTCCTGTGTTCGCGCGAGACAAGCTGCAGATAAAGATTGGGCCGGCCGCCCTGATACTGAAAGTAGGATCGCGCGTAGGGCTGAACCTGCGTGTAACCGGTGGCCAGGATGATCAGATCCACTTCCTCGCGGCTGCCGTCCTTGAAGACGACCCCGTTTCCGTCAAGTCGCTCAATGTCCGGCTTGGCGGTGAGGTCTCCGTGCTGCATCTGGTAGAGAACCTGGGTGTTCATGATCGGGTGGGATTCCATCAGCCGATGGTCGGGCTTGGGAAGGCCGAGGCGTGAAACATCGCCGATGTAGAGTTTCAGAAGGCCGCCGAAGACGATCCGCATCAACCACAGGGGAAGCTTCGGCCCTGACGATGAGAAAACGTCGGTCGGAACGCCCATGACGTGCTTGGGAAGGAAGTGATATCCCCGGCGTACGGAAAGAAAGGCGCGGTCTGCGTGCGTGGCCGCATCGCAGGCGATGTCGACCCCTGAGTTGCCTGCACCCAGGATCAGGACACGCCGGTTCTTGAACTCGTCGGGGCTTCGATAGGTGTTGGCGTGACGAATCTCGCCGTGGAACTGGCCCATGAGCTCGGGCATCCGCGGATGCCAGTTTGATCCCGTCGCACAGACCAAGGCGAGATAGGGCAGGGTTTCTCCGCTATCGAGGGTTACAAGCCAGGTTCCGTCTTCCTGTTGCTCGATATCCGTGACGCGGGTCGAAAACCGGATCCTCGCCTTCAGCGACCATAGATCCGCGAAGGCGCGGATGTACCGCAGAATCTGTCGGTGCGAGGGATAGTCGGGATAGTGGGCGGGCATGGGGAATCCGTCGAAGCCCGACATGGACCTGGACGAAATGAAGTGGGCGCTGTCGTACAATGGCGACCCGGGCTGATCGATATCCCACAGCCCGCCGACGTCATCGTGTGCGTCGAACTGGTCGTAATCCAAACCCGTCACCTGACAGGCTCGTGCGACCGCCAAACCGGCAGGGCCGGCGCCGATGATGCAGACCTTTGTGTTGGGCATGGAATTCTCCGAAACCGTTGCTGAGTCGACTGCCGCCTCTGGGCGCGATGGATCTAAGCACTGTTCAGGCGGTAGTCGTTGGTTTCGGGGGCGTCAAGACCCTGCAAGGGACCAGGGTCTTCGTAGTCGCGAAGACCCTGGATTACCGAAGTGGGAGAGGCTCAGTGCGGGAGGGAGGGTCGGTCTGCCCGCAGGCCGGGGAGGACGGTGGTCCCGGCGACAATCCGTCGTCCGAACTTCACTTCGCCCTTGCCTTCAGGCTCAAACCGGCGTTTTTGCGCTGCGGGCCACGCCCCCCCAACGGGGCGCAGCTCATCTGCAAGGATGGGAGACATCGCAATGACGACGATCCCGCGGCCGGCCGTGCGCCCGGCCCGACCCGAGTTCTCTTCCGGCCCGTGCGCCAAGCGCCCCGGATGGACCCCCGAAGCCCTGAAAGACGCCGTCCTCGGCCGCTCGCACCGGTCGAAGCCCGGCAAGGCGCGC
>JBJTFE010000354.1:0-2991 GCA_046093265.1 Phenylobacterium sp.
CGCACCGCCTCAGCCAGAATCTCGAGAGGGCGTGTGAGGCGGCCGGCGAGACCCCAGGCGACAAGTCCCATGACGACGGCGGCCCCGAGCACCACAAGCAGGACCACAAGGTCGTAGCTCAGCCGCCAGGTGTGGAAGCCCAGAGAGTCTCGGAAGTCCATGAAGGCCGCGGAGCACCGGCCTGCAACGTGCTCAAGTTGATCCAGCGCCAGCCTGTCCTGCGGCGAGAGGCTGGCTTCGAACAGGAAGTCCCTCAAGGAGAAGACCGTACCAGGGAGGACCAGGGTCGCAACCGCGCCGACGATGGCGCTCAGGATGGTGACGGAGGCGATCTGGAACTTGAGCGACAGATTCTTCATTGAAACGCCTCGAGCCTGTAGCCTTCGCTTCGGACGCTGACCAGTCGCAGGTTCCCCAGCGCCTCAAGCTTCTGGCGAAGCCGGCTGATGTGGGGATTCACAGACTTGTCGAAGGCCTCGCCATCCATGGCGGAGTCCACCAATTGTCCTCGCGAAACGAGGCGGCCGGCGCGTTCGGCCAGAACCTTCAGGATGCGAAACTCCGTTGGCGTCAGTTCCAATGGCGTCTCTCCGACGGATGCAACGTGGCGATCCAGATCGACATTCAGATCGCCAAGGGTGACAATTCTGGCCTTGTGCGCAGGGTCGTTGCGTCGCAGCACCGCCTTGGTCCGGGCGACAAGCTCCAAGGGGTTGAAGGGCTTGACGAGATAGTCGTCGCAACCCAGCCGAAACCCCGTCAGCCTGTCTATGTCCTCTCCGAGAGCGCTCAGAATGATGACGGGCGGACCTCCCCGGGCCCTCAGTTCAACGAGCACCGAATACCCGTCTCTCTTGGGCAGCTTCAGGTCGAGCACGATCAGGTGAGGTCGCCAGTAATCGGCCGCCGAAAGCGCGTCGTCTCCATCCCGGGCGATGAGCCGGAAGGCCTCCTCGCGCCCAAGAAAAACATCGATGATGTCGGCAATGGCCGGCTCGTCCTCCACGATGAGGATCCGCTTGCCCTGCAGTTCACTCCCCATGTCCGTGCGACCCTCTGCGTGCGTGAAACCCCTTCAGATCACAACCTATCCGGTTTCGGTTGCCATTCGATTGCGACGCGGAACTCGGCATTTCGAGGGGCGGGTTTTCCGGTTCCTGGACCATGCGCGCTCTGAGATCGCGAACCCTGCGAACCCTCCGGCCAGGTTCTGCGAAGGTTCGGAGAGTGCGCAAGGCCTCGCCGGGTTCGCGGAATCGACCTTTGCTTGTTCCCAATTGGGAGGACACCCGCGACATGGCGACCCTGGCTTACGCAACCGTTGGCTCGAACCAGCTTGAGGCGGCCAAGGCCTTCTACGACGACCTGATGGCGCTGGCCGGCCTGCCGGCCCTCTTCGAGCACCCCTCAGGCGGGCGGGTCTACGGCGCGGGCGGCGCGCCCGCCTTCGGCGTCCTGGGGCCCTTCAATGGCGAGCCCGCCACCGTGGGCAACGGCTCGATGTTCGCCTTCCGATGCGAAACCCGCGAGGAGGTGGACGCCCTCCACGACCGCGCCCTGGCGCTGGGCGGAACCTGCGAGGGCGCCCCCGGCCTGCGCGGCCCGGGCTGGTGGTTCGCCTACTTCCGTGACCTGGACGGCAACAAGCTCTGCGCCTTCAGTCTTCCTGAGGGGTAGGGAGGATTGGAGCGGGCGAGGGGAATCGAACCCCTGACATCAAGCTTGGGAAGCTTGCGTTCTACCTCTGAACTACGCCCGCGCGCCTTCTCTCCTTACAGCCCGGGAGGGCGGGGCTCAAGGCCGCGGCTTTCCCCGGGGCGCGTCGGGCTGTAGGAAGCAGAGGACACCTTAGGGCGGATCCGAATGCGCATCCTGGTCATCTTCGCTCACTACTTCGCCGCCGAGGCCAAGCCCCGGCATGCCTCCACGGACGGCAGCCGAGAAGCCGACCGCAAGGCGGCGGTGGAGGGCGCCATCCGCAGCTGGCGGGCGCACTATGGACCCAGCGCCATGCTCGACGTCGGCTCCCGGTCCTTCCACATGGGACCGCGGTCCGAGGACACGGTGGACATCGTCGTCACCACCACCGGCGAAAAGCACCTGATGACGCCGGAGTTCTGCACCGCCATGGGCGTGCGCGTGGCCAAGCACAGCCTGGACGACCCGCGCATGCTGGGCTTCACCGCCCAGGGCCTTTTCGCCGCCTGGCGGAACCTCTACGACCTGTTCGTCTTCAGCGAGGACGATCTGAAGATCAACGACCCGGCCTTCGCCGACAAGCTGAGCTGGTTCAACCGTACCTTCGGACCGCGCAGGGTTCTGATGCCGAACCGAGTGGAGCTGAACCCGGCCGGCCACGCGCCAAAGACCTACATCGACGGGGACCTGGCGCCGGCGGTCTCGGAGCGGATGAAGGCCTATGTCAGCGATGAGGAAGCCCTCTATGGCTCTCCCTTCGACCGGACCGGAGTCTTCCAGCGGGCGCGCAACCCGCACTCGGGCTTCTACGCCCTGACCCGCGACCAGCTGTTCTACTGGATGGCCCAGCCCCACTGGCTCGACCGCGACTGCAGCTTCATCTCGCCTCTGGAGAGCGCCGCAACACTGGGGATCGCCAAGACCTTTTCGATCTACAAGCCCTTTGGGCCTTCGTCCGGGTTCCTTGAGATCGAGCACCTGGACGATCGGTTCTCGACCATGAAGTTGCCGGTCCGCGACCGGCTGTGAGGCCTGGGCGCTTAGCCCCAGGGGCGGAAGTGCTTGGACAGCTTCAGCCCCTGCTTCTGATAATGACCGCCGCCTTCGCCATAGAGCCGCGCGGGTCTTTCCGTCAGGGGCTCGTAGACCAGGCGCGCCACCGTCTGGCCGTGCTCCAGGAGGAAGGGCGTCTCATGGCTGCGGACCTCCAGCACGCCGCGGGATCCTGAGGCGCCCGCCTCGGCGGCGCCGAACCCGGGATCGAAGAAGCCGGCGTAGTGGACCCGGAACTCG
>JBJTFE010000355.1:0-3267 GCA_046093265.1 Phenylobacterium sp.
CCTTTATGGTGAACATCTAGGACACGATGTCGACTTGAGGACAAGCCCGGCCGTCTCGGCAGGATCCGGGCCGCCCCCCGCCCCTACCGCCCCGTAAACACCGGCGGGCGCTTTTCCAGGAAGCTGGCCACGCCTTCGCGATGGGCCTCGGTCGTCATGAGGGTGCGTATGGTCTCGATGGCCCAGCCGCCCAGTTCCCGCGGGTCGCCGTAGGCGGCGCGGCGCAGGCCCTCCTTCATGTAGCGCAGGGCGAGCGGCGGGTTGCAGGCGATGCGGGCGGCGAGGGCCCGGGCGCGGTCCATCAGCTCGGCGTGGGGGGCGACCTCCCGAACGAGGCCGATGCGAAGGGCTTCTTCGGCATCAATAACGTCGCCGGTGAAGAGCAGCTCGGCCGCCTTGGCGGGGCCGACAATGGCCGGCAGACGGTAGAAGCCCCCGACGTCGCAGGTCAGGCCGCGCTTGATGAACAGCTCGGCGAACTTCGCCTTCTCGCTGGCGATGCGGATGTCGGCGTAGAGGGCCAGCTCCATGCCCCAGCCCACCGCCGCGCCGTTGACCGCGGCGATGACCGGCTTGTCGCACTCCAGGGCCGCCATGGCAGCCGGCGTCGGGGCGTGCCGCACGGTGGGCGGCGGCGGGATGGCGGGCTTGGGCCCGGGCATGATCTCGCGGACATCGTCGCCCGAGCAGAAGGCCGGGTCGGTCCCGGTGACGATCACGCAGCGGGCGTCGGGGTCGCGCACGGCCTGGCGGAAGGCGCGCTCCAGCCGGTCGTAGGCGTCGAAGTTCAGGGCGTTGCGCTGCTCCGGCCGGTTGAGTGTAATGACCGCGACATGGTCCTCGACCCGATAGGTCACGCTTTCGGCTTCGCTGCTCATCCTGGCCTCCCTGGCCGGCCCTTCCGGCGCCTTTGATCCGCATCATGGTCGCCGGCGCGCAGGGGGACAAGTCAGGCGCTCCGGGGCCTGAAACCGGACAGGACCGCGCCCTGCACAAAGGAGTCTCCTATGAAGACCGTCGCCCTCACCTGCTTCACCGACGTCCTCTGCATCTGGGCCTGGATCGGCGAGCTGCGGCTGGCCGAGCTGAAGCGGACCCACGGCGAGGCGGTCAGCGTGTCGCAGCGCTTCTGCAACGTCTTCGGCGCCACGGCGGCCAAGATCCAGTCGAACTGGGGCGCGAAGGGCGGCTACGAGGGATTCGCGGGCCACCTCGCCCACGTGCTGGAGGGGTTTCCGGAACTGAAGGCCAGCCCGGATCTTTGGCGGACGGTGCGCCCGGCTTCGTCCCTGCCCGCCCACCTGGCCCTGAAAGCGGTGCAGGCGCAGGAGGCGGAAGGCGGTCCGGCGGGGCTGGGCGACAGGGCCATCCTGTCGGTCCGGCGGGCCTTCTTCGCCGAGGGGCGCGACATCGCCCGGGCGGAGGTGATCGACTCCGTCCTGGCCGCGGCGGGAGCAGACCTTGCCGACGTCCACGCCCGCCTGGCGCGGGGCGAGGCCCACGCCGCCCTGATGACCGACTACCAGGAGGCCCAGGCCCTGGGCGTCAAGGGCAGCCCCAGCCTGGTGCTCAACGAGGGCCGCCAGACCCTGTACGGCAATGTCGGCTACCGGGTCATCGAGGCCAACATCCAGGGCCTGCTCAAGGAACCAGCGGCGGGAGCGGCCAGCTGGTGCTGACCCCCTTGCGGAACGCTTCGGGAAGCCCAAGTCTGACAGGACGTCCCCTTACCGCACGGAGATCCCGAATGACCGCCTCCCGACGCCAGGCCCTTGCCCTGGCCGCCGCCGCTCTTGTCCTGGCCTCCGCGCCCGGCGGCGCCCTCGCCGCCGACGGCGCCCTGGCCAAGGCCGTCGCCTCCGAGGCCCGGCCGGCCGCGGACCGGGCCCGGGCCGGCGCCCGCCACCCCGGGGAGTCCCTGACCGTCTGGGGCCTGACGCCCGGCCAGACCGTGATCGAGATCTCGCCCGGCGGCGGCTACTGGACCGAGATCCTGGCCCCCTATGCGGCCGCAACCAATGGCCGCTACGTGGCCGGTGTCGCCGACCTCGCCAACCCCAAGCTCTCGGACGGTGCTCGGAAGGCGCGGGCCGACTTCGAGGCCCGGTTCGCCGATACGGCGCGCTACGGCAAGGTGGAGTATGTCGGCTTCGGCGCGACGTCCGGCCCGCTCGGGGCGCCCGGCTCGGCCGACCTGGTCCTGACCGCGCGCAACATCCACAACTGGATGTGGACCCCGGGCATGCTCCCCAAGGTCATGAACGACTTCAACGCCGTGCTGAAGCCGGGCGGGACCCTGGCGGTGGAGGAGCACCGGGCCGATCCCAAGCCCATGGCCCCCGACGGCCGCGATGGCTATGTCTCCGAGGCGGCGGTGATCGCCGCCGCCGAAGCGGCCGGTTTTCGCCTCGCCGCCCGCTCGGAAATCAACGCCAATCCCAAGGACACCAAGGACCACCCCTTCGGCGTCTGGACCCTGCCGCCCACCCGGCGCAGCGCGGCCCCGGGCGCCCCGCCCGCGCCGGGCTTCGACCGCGCCCGCTCCGCCGCCCTCGGCGAGAGCGACCGGATGACCCTGCGCTTCGTCAAGGTGCGCTGAGCTTCCCACGAAAAAGGGCCCCGGATGTCTCCGGGGCCCTGATCCGTTCCGGTGGACCGGCTCGCCGTCAGGCGAACTGGTGCATGGTGTTGGCTTCGCCGGAGGCCTTGAGGGCCGCTTCGCCGGCGAAGTATTCCTTGTGGTCATCGCCGATGTCCGAGCCGGACATGTTCTGGTGCTTCACGCAGGCGATGCCCTGGCGGATTTCCTGCCGCTGGACGTTCAGCACGTAGCCCAGCATGCCGGCCTCGCCGAAGTATTCCTTGGCCAGGTTGTCCGTGGACAGGGCGGCCGTGTGATAGGTCGGCAGGGTGATGAGGTGATGGAAGATCCCCGCCCGCCGGGCGCCGTCGGCCTGGAAGGTGCGGATCTTCTCGTCCGCCTCGTAGGCCAGGGCCGTGCCGTCGTAGTCGACGCTCATCAGCTTGTCGCGGTCATAGGCCGAGACGTCCTTCCCCTCCTTCTTCCAGGCGTCGAAGATCTGCTGGCGGAAGTTCAGGGTCCAGTTGAAGGACGGCGAGTTGTTGTAGACCAGCTTGGCGTTCGGGATGACCTCGCGGATCCGGTCCATCATGCTGGCGATCTGCTCGACGTGCGGCTTCTCGGTCTCGATCCACAGCAGGTCCGCGCCGTTCTGCAGCGAGGTGATGGAGTCGAGGACGCAGCGG
>JBJTFE010000356.1:0-8246 GCA_046093265.1 Phenylobacterium sp.
CCCGCCCTTGTTCCGGTGATTCGGCAGGCCACCGCGCCGGATCCCGGGGCTCGGTATCCGACGGTCGCCGACCTCGCCGCAGGCCTTGACGCCGCGCTTGCGGGCGCCGGCCTGTCACCGCCCTGATCAAGGTGATCAGAACTCCAGTTCCGGATGCCCGACGGCGCCTTCCGCGCCTTCCGGCAGATGGCAGGTGAAGGTTGCGCCAGCCCCCGGCTCGCTCTCCAGGGCGACCCAGCCGCCGTGAAGCTCGACCAGGGCTTTCACCAGGGCGAGGCCAAGACCAGGGCCGCCGCGTTCTCGGCCGATGAACCTGTCGAAGATGTAGGCCTGAACGTGGAAGGGAATGCCGCGGCCGGTATCGATCACCTGGATCTGGACCTCGCCAAGCGTCCGGCGGGCGTTAAGCGTGATCCGCCCCCCCTTCGAGGTCTGGCCCAGGGCGTTGAGGATCAGATGATCCAGCACCTGCGCGAGCCTTCGGGAATCCCCCCGGAACAGTCCCAGGTCCTCAGGACACGCCGACATCAGGCGAACCTGACCGGCCTCCGCCTCGTCGCTCCAGCGTGAAGCCGCCGCCTCCAGCAGATGGGGGAGGCTCACATCCTCCAGGTCGAGGGCCATCTCACCAGCATCGATCTGGGCCATATCAAGCACATCGTCGATGGACCGCCCCAGCTGTTCCGCCGCCTGGCGAATGGCCGCGGCGTGGCCCAGGGCCCGCTGTGGAAGCGCCTCGCCCAGCCCCTCCATCAACTCGGAGTAACCGATGATGGTCGTCAGCGGCGTTCGCAGTTCGTAGGAGACATTGCCGACGAAGTCGCGCTTGAGACGCTCGGCTTCGGCCAGGGCGGCGCTGCGGTCGGCAAGGGCGCGTTCCAGGCGACGGGCGTCCGTCACGTCGGTGAAGGCGATCAGGGTCGCCCCGTCGGGAAGCGGCCGGGACTGGTGTGCCACGATCCGTCCGTCGGAAGTGCGCACCTCGCCTGACGTCGCCGTTCGGATTGCGGGATCGGTGTCGGCGACCCGACCCTTCAGCTCCCGCCAGAAGCTCATGTCGTGCAGCCGCGGCAGACAGAGCTCGACCACGCCCTCGAAGTCCTGCAACGCGTTCAGGGTCGGGCCGGGAATCTTCCAGAACCGCTCGAAGGCCTCGTTGTGGAGACGCAGCCGGCCATCGGCGCCGAAGACCGCAACGGCGTCGCTAAGCTTGTCCAGGGTAGCCTGCTGCACCTGGATCTGGCTGTTGTACTGGGCCTTGAGACGCAGTTCTCCGGTGATATCCGAGAACAGCAGGACAACACCGCCGAGAGGATGGGGCTGGCGAACGACCCGAAGGGTGCGCCCGTCGGGCAGGCTCCAGAGCTCATCCGGAGCGGAATCCAGCCGGGCGTAACGCTCCAGCTCGGAGGCCTTCCAGCGTGCGTAGTCCGTCGTCTCCGGCAGCTTCCTGCGCTGGCGGAGTCGGTCCAGGACCTCCCCGTGGCTCGGACGCTCGGCCAGCCAGGCGGGTTCCAGACCGAACAGGTCCGCGAAGGCGGTGTTGTGAAAGTGCAGCCGGCGGGAGGCGGTGAAGATCGCCACCGCGTCGGCGATATGGTTCAGGGTCTCGTCGTGGGCCTCGACATTTCGCCGGAGCGCCTCCCTCAGCTCCTCAGCTTCGGTCACGTCCTCGGTCCAGACCCCGACGCCGCCGCCCTCGAGCGGTCGGGCGGTGATGCGCAGGGCGCGCCTGCGGCCTGCAAGGCTTAACCAGCGCACGGTCTCCCGGGGCTGACCATGGGCGGCCGCCTCGACCGCTAGCGCGTCTGCGGCGGGATCCAGGCTCAGTCGCCGGATCGCGGCCTCGCCCTGACCGGCGCCCACCGCCGACAGCCAGGCGCTGTTGGCCCAGATCGGGCGGCCGTCGGCGGTTGCGATCCAGGCCGGATGCTTGAGGGCGTTCAGGAAGGCGGCGAAGCGGCTGGAGGCGGGAAGCTCCGCTGCGTCCGATGCAGCCGTGAGCTGGAGCCAGGCCAGCGCTCCGGCGGCCCGCCCCTCGACTGTGACAACCCCCGAATCCGCACCCACCTCGAACCCGCAGCTCTCGCCGTGCTCGATCAGGGCCCGCAGGCGCAGGGCGTGATCCGGGTCTGTCCGCATGAGAGCGGCCACCACCTGTCCCGGTTCGGGCGCCGTCCCCAGTGCGCGGGCGCAGTCCGCCAGGCTCTGTTCGCCCGAAATCAGGACGGGCGATCCCTCCTCGAACGCGATCAGGGTAGACCCGAAGGCCTCCGCCGAGGCTTCAACGCCTTCGGCCAGGCGCCGAAGGGCCTGGTTCTCGGACTCCAGACCGGAGAGTCTCCGCTCGGCGCGCCGGCGCACGGCCCATGTCAGCAGGCTTGAGCCCAGCGCCAGAAGGACGGCGCCGGTAGCGGCGGAGAGGATCAGGCTTTCACCGGTCATAAAAGGGGACCGCGCATTCTCGCCCACGCTGAGCGAATCGTTTGAACAGCATAGTCCGAAGGCTGATTCTGGGCGATTATGGGTCCATGACCGCGCCGCTCTATCCTGTCGCACCTGACGGCGAATCCGCCCTCCGGTCCCCGATGGGGCATGCGCTCCGGGCTCGCGAGGCCGAGGCCCTGGCGGGCGAAGCGGTCGTTTTCTCGACCGAGCGGGTGGGGCCGCCCCGCCCGACCCGTGAAGCCGCAGCGGAGCTGCTGGCCAGTCTGATCGCCAGCACCGTAACCCCGCCGGACCCCGGCGCCGTCCGTCTTGTCGAGGTGTTCGACGGCGCAAGGCCGCCGCCGCCTGCCCGACCCCAGACGCATGGAGACCGCCGCTGGCCAGTCCCGCCGCCTCCGCCGAAAACGGTGTGGCGCCTGCAGGTGGACTTCTGGCGTCCCGTCTCACAGACGCCTGCGGTCCTGGAGGATCAGGCGCGTCGGGTCAGACGGCGCGCGCCTGCCGAGCTTTCGGGTGATCACCTCAACGCCTTTTCCCGACAGCCGCTTCGCCCGGTGCGTCCGCAGCAGCCCCTCGACATCGGCCTCTTCGAGGTAAGGGCGCCGGAGGATCCAAGCCGGGTGCTGCCCGATGAGTGAGGGTTGGCCAGGGGCCGCCGCCGCACCGTCGCTCGACGATATAGCCCACCTGGCGGAGTTGGCCTTCGCCGCTCTGCCGGACCTTTTCCGGGCTTCGGCCGGCGACATTGTCTTCCGGGTGGATGACTTTCCCGACGCGGAAATGCTCTCGGAACTCGGCCTGCAGGACCCGTTCGAGCTCACCGGCCTTTACCAGGGGACCGATCTGTCTCGGCAGACCGTTCTTGAAGCCGCAGAACCTGCAAGGGTCTTCCTGTTCCGGCGGCCGCTCCTCGACGAGTGGGCCGAACGGGGAGATGTGACTCTGGCCGAGCTTATCGCCCACGTCCTCATTCATGAGATCGGACATCATCTTGGCCTTTCGGATGAGCAGATCGACCGGATCGAATCCGACTGAGCCGGACCCGCTTTCCGCCGCCGTGAATTCCCGCTAGACGGCGGCCATGAGAGTCTTCCGACGATCCTTGTGCGCCGCGGCCGCCCTGCTGGCGGCTGTTCTCGCCTCGCCGTCGGGGCTCCGGGCCGCCGAGATCCAGCCCCAGGCGCGGAAGGTCGAGGCGGGCCGGATCGCCGGACGCTGGTACGAGGTCGCGCGGCTGCCCAACAGCATCCAGAAGGATTGCCAGGGAGGCGCCTCCGACTGGTCCCGCACAGCGGTTGGATTTGCGGTGGTTCAAACCTGTCACCGCGGCTCGCTGGATTCGCCGCCAACCCGCTGGAAGGCGCAGGCCCGTGTCGATCCCGTCACCCAGAGCCGTATCCGACTGAGCTACTTCGGCGGCGTTCTGAACGTTGAATACTGGGTTCTGGAGAGCCGGATGGACCAGGGCTGGCTCCTTCTCGGGACGCCAAACGGCCGTTATCTCTGGCTGATGGCGCACACTCCGGTGCTCAGCGCCGCCGCCCGGTCTTCGGCGATCAGCCGGATTCGTCAGCTCGGTTACGAAGTCGTCGCCCTTGAATTCCCCCTCCCCGCCCAGCATTGATCCCGCGCCCTCCCGGCCCGAGGTGACGGCCGCCGTGACCCGGGGGGCGGTCCGCGCCTTCCACGGGCTCGGCTACGCGGTTCTGGCGGAAGTGGCTCTGCCGAACGCCCGGCGGGCGGATCTCATGGCCCTTTCGCCCCGGGGCGAGCTGTTCATCGCCGAGGTGAAGTCTTCCGTCGAAGACTTCCGCGTCGATCGGAAGTGGCGGGACTACCTAGACTTCTGCGATCGTTTCGCCTTCGCCGTGGCGCCGGGATTTCCACAGCACGTCCTGCCCGAGGAGCCCGGGCTTTTTGTCTGCGACGGTTTCGGCGGCATGCTCGTCAGGGAGGCGCCGCTTTCTCCCCTGGCGGGGAGCCGGAGGAAGGCCCTGACGATCGCCTTCGCCAGGCTCGCCGCACTTCGGGCCGGCGGGATGGCGTCGGCGGGTCTGGAAGTCTGAAGCCCGATGTCCGGCGTCTGGCGGCGCCGGGAGTTTCGGGGTAGAGCCCGCCGGGTCATTCATCCGGGCGGCTACACATGACACCAAAGCAGATCCTGCGTTTGCTGGCGGCGACCGCCGCTGTCCTCACCCTGACCTTCCTGGCGGTTCAGATTGGCGGGCGCAGGCCGCCCACGGAGATCTCCTCAGGCGGGCAGGGGGGGCCGGGCGGGCCCTTCACCCTGATGGACACGGCCGGCCGGACCTTCACCCAGGATGACCTGCGGGGTCGCTGGAACATCATCTTCTTCGGCTTCACCTTCTGCCCGGACGTCTGCCCGACCACCCTGGACACCCTGGGGCGGACCCTGGAGCTTCTGGGACCCGACCGCGACAAGGTCCGCATCGTCTTCATCTCCGTGGACCCGGCCCGCGACACGCCCGCCAGCATGGCCGCCTATCTGGACAATCCCGCCTTTCCCCGGGGGGTTGTGGGTCTGACCGGAACGCCGGAGCAGGTCGCCGTCGCCGCCCGGGCCTACAGGGTCTATTACGAGAAGCAGGGTGAAGGCGACGCCTACCTGATCAACCATTCATCGATCAGTTATCTGATGGATCCGAGGGGACGGTTCGCCCGGGTTCTGCCCTACGGGATGTCGCCGGAAGACCTCGCCGCCCAGGTCCGGGACGCCATGAAGCAGGGCTGATCCGATTGCGGGCTGGACATACAGCCCGCTTCGGCGTGATATGTTGCGCTGCAACATGGGCAGGGGATCATGCTCTACACCTTTTATGAGGCCGGTTATTATGTCGCCACCCCGCTTCGGGCCGCAGCCCGGGCGACGCGTCAGTACTGGAGTTCGCCGCTGAACCCGGGCCGGGAAACGCCCTTCGGGCGCAGAGTCTCTGCCTCCGCAGATCTTTTCGCCAACCTCACCCGCCGCTATGGCCGGCCGGATTGGGGAATCGACAGCGTCGCGATCGGCGGTGTCGATGTCCGGGTCCGGCAGGTGGAAACCTGGTCAAGCCCCTGGGTGAAGCTGACCCATTTCGCGCGCGACCCCCTCGACCTGCGCCGCGCCGGACGCACGGGCGTTGCGCCCGCCGTGCTGATCGTGGCTCCCCTGTCAGGGCATTACGCCACCCTTCTTCGCGACACGGTGCGGACCTTTCTCCAGGACCACGAGGTCTTCATCACCGAGTGGTCCAACGCCCGGGATGTGCCCGTTCTGGAGGGCAGGTTCGACTTCCACGACTTCCTCGACCATGTCCGGGTCATGCTCCGCCTTCTGGGGCCGCGCTGCCACGTGGTCGCGGTCTGCCAGCCCGGCCCTGCGGTTCTCGCCGCCGCCGCTCTGATGGCCGAGGATGGCGAGGAGGGCCGCCCGGCCTCCATGACCTTCATGGGCTCCCCCCTGGACGCCCGTTTTTCGCCCACGGTGACCAACAAGCTGGCCGAGGAAAGGCCGTTCTCCTGGTTCAAGTCGAACATGATCAGCACCGTGCCGCTGCCCTACGCCGGCGCCGGTCGCCGGGTCTATCCAGGCTTCGTCCAGCTCTACTCGTTCATGTCCATGAACCTGGAGCGGCATCAGGACGCCCATTTCAAGTACCTCCAGGACCTGATGAACGGCGACGGCGACTCCGTAGAGAAGCACCTCGAATTCTACGATGAGTACCTGTCGGTCCTGGACCTGACCGAGGAATTCTACCTCCAGACGGTGGACATCGTCTTCCAGCAATGCCTGCTGCCGAAGGGCGAACTGATCCACCATGGGCGTCGGGTCCGACCGGCGGCCATCACCGACATCGGCCTGCTGACCGTCGAGGGCGAACTGGACGACATTTCGGGCATCGGTCAGACCCAGGCCGCCCACGCCCTCTGCTCAGGCCTGCCCGACGACCTGCACGAGGACTGCCTCCAGCCGCGTGTGGGCCATTACGGCGTCTTCAACGGGCGGCGGTTCCGCGAGGAGATCTATCCCCGCGTCGCCGCCTTCATCGCCAGGCAGGAAGCGCGCATCGCCGCGCCGGCGGCCTGAGGCGAGCCCCGGCATGTTCGGTCTCGGCCGCCCTTACGCCGATGGCGACCTGATCGAGATCGATGGCCTGCCGATCCGGCTGAAGGTCAGCCCGCGGTCACGCCGGATCGCCCTGCGGCTGGACCGGGTTCGACGCGAGGTCGTGGCCTCGGCCCCCGACCGGCGGGGCCTTTCGGAAGCCGTACGTTTCGCCCGCAGCCGAACCGAATGGATCCGCAGCCGGCTTGCAGACGCGCCGTCGGCTTCGCCCCTGGCGCCCGGCCTGGCCCTGACCGTCTTCGACAGGCCCTGTCGGCTTGAAGCCGGGTCCGGACGAACGCGCCTGATCGAGGAGAGCGGCGTTCTGATCATCCGCGCGGCGGGAGAGCCCGAAGCCTTCGCCCGATCTGTCGTCAGGGTACTCAAGCGCGAGGCGCTTGTCGGGTTTCGCGAGCTGTCACGACTCCATTGCGATGCCCTGGGGGCGCCCCTTCCCAAGGTCGCCGTCACCGATACCCAGACACGCTGGGGTTCCTGCACACCCGGCCGCGCCGGGACCCCGCCGGCGGTGCGCTATGTCTGGCGCCTCGCCCTGGCCCCCTATCCCGTCGCCGACTATGTCGCAGCCCATGAATGCGCTCACATCCTGGAGCCCCATCACGGTCCGGCCTTCTGGGCGCTGGTCCGGGGTCTGGTGGGCGATCCCGCCCCGCATCGCGACTGGTTGAGACGAGAGGGGCCCGGGCTTCAAGCCCTCGGGGCGGCTGAGGGCTGAGCCGCCGGAGCCGTGGCGGGTGGGCTGGCGGCGGGCGAGGCCGGCCTGCCGCCCGGCTCTGCGGGCGCCGGCGCGGGAGCCTGGAGGAGATCGCCGATGGGGTCGGTCCCTGCGGCGGCCTCGGGAACACCCCCCGGGATCGGTTCGGGCTGCAGGCGCGGAAGCGCCCGGGCCATGAAGGCCTGCCAGATCGCAGCGGGCGCTCCGCCGCCGGTCATGCGCCGCATGGGGGTGTTGTCGTCCCGGCCCACCCAGACCGCCGCCACGAAGCCGCCGGTGTAGCCGACGAACCAGGCGTCCCTGTAGTCGCTTGTGGTGCCGGTCTTCCCCGCCAGATCGTAACCGGGAACCCGGGCCCGGGTCCCGGTGCCGGAAATCAGGACCTGGCGCAGCATCTGGTTCATCTGAGGAAGCGCCGGGGAGCCGATCACCTGGATCCGGGTCGGCCTGGAGACGGATCGGTCGTAGAGCACCCGCCCCGCCGCTGTCCGAACCCGCTCAATGCCCCAGGCCGGCGACAGGTACCCGCCGTTCGAAAACGGAGCGTAGGCCTGAGCCATCTCAAGGGGGCTGACCTCAACTGCGCCAAGGGCCATCGAGGGGTCGAGCTGGATCGGCGAGCGAATTCCCAGGCGGCGCGCCGTGGCGGCGACGTTCGCCGTACCGACCTCATTGGCGAGGCGGGCCGCGACCGTATTGACGGACTGGGCCAGGGCGGTCGTCAGAGTGATCGGGCCCAGGAACTCGCCGGTGTAGTTCCGGGGTTCCCAGGTCCCGATCCGGATCGCTTCGTCGACGACCGGGGTGTCCGGCGTACGGCCGCGCTCCAGGGCGGTAAGATAGACAAAGGGCTTGAAGGCGGATCCGGCCTGCCTCCGCGCCATGGTGGCCCGGTCAAACTGACTGTCCTGGTAGTCCACCCCTCCGACATAGGCCCTGACGCGCCCCTCGCCGTCC
>JBJTFE010000357.1:0-3481 GCA_046093265.1 Phenylobacterium sp.
ACCCCGCCGGCGACCACGAACCGGCGTTCCCCGGGCGGCAGGTCCTCAGCGCAGGCCAGCATGGCCCGACGGGTGCGCTCGGCCAGCTGCCGGGCGATGGCGGCCTGGACGGCGGCGGCGAGGTCGGCGCGGCGGTCCTCCGGGACCTCGGCCGCCAGCCGCGCCGCGGCGGTCTTGAGTCCGGAGAAGGAAAAGTCGCAGCCGGGCCGTCCCAGCAGGGCCCGGGGCAGGTCGAAGCCGTCCGGATTTCCCGAAGCGGCCAGTTTCTCAAGGGCCGGACCGCCGGGATAAGGCAGGCCCAGGGACTTGGCGATCTTGTCGAAGGCCTCGCCGGCGGCGTCGTCGATGGTCGAGCCCAGGCGGGTGCAGGCCCCGACGCCGTCCACCCGGAGCAGCTGGCAGTGCCCTCCGGAGACCAGGAGGAGGAGGAAGGGATAGTCGATCCGTGCGGCGAGGCGGGCCGAGACCGCGTGCCCCTCCAGATGGTTCACCGCCACCAGGGGCAGGCCCCGGGCCAGGGCGACGGCCTTGCCGAAGGACAGCCCCACCATCACCCCGCCGATCAGGCCTGGACCCGCCGTGGCGGCCACCCCGGACAGGCCGTCCCAACCGGTCCCCGCCCGCTCCATGGCCTCGGCGGCGACGGCGTCGATGGTCTCGACATGCGCCCGCGCCGCGATCTCCGGGACGACGCCGCCAAACGGCGCGTGCCGCTCGGTCTGCAGGCCCACCACCGAGGACAGGACGGTCACGGTTCCGTCGGCGGAGAGGCGCACCACCGCCGCGGCGGTCTCGTCGCAGCTGGTCTCGACGCCAAGGACGGTCAGGTCGCTCATGGGGGCGGGGGTCCGGGTTGCGGCCCCGGCGCGGCTCCTGTAGGGCCGGTCCGGAGTCAGTCCCAGCCGAGGTAGCCCTCTCGTCGTGCCTGCGCAACAGCCTGTCCGGATCGGGGCCCGCGGCTCCAAGCTCTCCCTCGCCCAGGCGGGCCAGATGCAGAGGCGCATCGCCGCCGCCCTAGGGGCGCCGCCCGAGGAGGCCGACCGCGTCGCCCCCCTGGTGGTCATCACCACCTCCGGCGACCGGATCCAGGACCGGCGCCTGCTGGAGGTCGGCGGCAAGGGGCTCTTCACCAAGGAGATCGAGGAGGCCCTGCTCGACGGCCGGATCGACTGCGCCATCCATTCGCTGAAGGACATGCCGGTCGCCGCACCCGAGGGCCTGGTCCTGGCCGCCATTCCCGAGCGGGAGGATCCCCGGGACGCCTTCCTCAGCCTGACCGCCGACCTGCTGGAGGACCTGCCCCGGGGCGCACGCCTGGGCACGGCCTCGCTGCGCCGCCAGGCCCAGAGCCTGAACCTCAGGCCCGACCTCGACGTGCGCCTGCTGCGCGGCAATGTCGACACCCGGCTGGAGAAGCTGAGGGCCGGCGAAGCCGACGCTATCCTGCTGGCCGCCTCGGGGCTGAACCGGCTGGGCCTGGGCGACCTGCCGCGCAGCTGCATCGATCCGCGCCCGTCGCCGCCGGCGCCGGGCCAGGGGGCCCTGGCCATCCAGACCCGCGAGTCGGACCGCGACGTGTCCTGGCTGGCGGCGCTCAGGCACGCTCCCACCGCCCTGGCGGTGGCCGCCGAGCGGGGGGCCATGGCCGCTCTGGAGGGCAGTTGCCGGACCGCCATCGGCGCTTATGCCTTCGCCGAGGGCGAGGACCTGGCCCTGGTCGTGGAGGCCCTGTCGCCGGACGGCGTCCACCGGTTCCGGGGCGAGGCCCGCATGGCCGCCTCGGCGGATCCTTCGGCGGCGGCCCTGCTTGGGCTCGATCTGGGGCGACGAATCCACGCCGAAGGCGGCGACCTCATCCTCCTGGCCGATTGATTCCCCGGCGCAGGGGCGCATTGTCGGCCTCACCATGAGCCCGCCCGCCCGCCTTGATGCTTCCCGCGCCGTCTGGATCACCCGGGCCGAGCCCGGCGCCGCCGGTACGGCCGCCCGGGTTGCGGCGCTGGGGCTTGAGCCCCTCGTCCTGCCCTTGCTGGAGACCGTGGACCTTCCCGAGGCTGCAGGGGCGCTCGGCGGAGAGGGGCCCCTGGCATTTACCTCCGCCAACGGCGTGCGCGCCTTCGCCCGGCTCAGCCCGCGCCGGTCCGGACCGGTCTATGTGGTGGGTCCGGCCACCGCCGCCGCGGCGCGGTCCGCCGGATTCGCGGACATCCGTCCCGGCGCGGACATCCGTCCCGGCGCGGGCGACGTCGAGGCCCTGGCTCGCCGGATCCTGGCGGACGCCCCGCCGGGCGAGGTGCTCCACGCCGCCGCCCGGGAACCTGCCGGGGACCTCGTGGGACGCCTCCTCGCCTCCGGCCGGCCGGCCCGCCGGGTTGCGGTCTACGCCGCCCGGGAGACCCGGCCGACCGCCGCCCAGCTGGAAGAGGCCCTGGCCGCTCCGGTCGTCCTGGCGCATTCGCCCCGGGCCGGCCGGATCCTCGCAGTCCACCTGGCGCCTCTGGCCTCCCGGCCCGCCGTCCTGGGGCTGTCCCCCGCCTGCCTGGCCCCCCTCGAGGACCTGGATCTTCCCGCCAGGACCGCTCCGGACAGGCCCCTCGAATCCGACATGCTAAATCTGCTAGCCTCTCTGCGATGACCGAACCGCCCCCGCCGCCGCCGTCCCGCTCGCCGACCCTCGCCGGGCGGTTTTTCTGGGCGTTGCTCGCCTTCGCCGCCGCAGTCGCCATTGCCGTCGCCGCCTTCATCCGGTTCGGACCCCGCCTGGCGGCGCCCCTCGATTTCGGCCCGTCGTCGCCGTCGGCCGCAGAGGCCCCCGCGACTCTGTCGCCGGCCCCGGCGCCGGTTGCGGTGGACGCCCCGGCGCCCGCCCAGGTCCCGGCGGTTCCCGCCACCGACCTGGCCCGCCTCGCGGCGCGTCTCGATGACCTTGAGGCTGGCCGCAGCCGGACAGCCGCTTCGGCCCGGTCCGCCCTGGCCGCCGCCGCCCTGCTCTCCGCCGCCCAGACCTCCCGGCCCTTCACATCGGAGCTGTCGGCGGTGGAGGCCCTCGCCCCAGCCGACCTCGACCTCTCCGGCTTTGCGGCCATGGCGTCCACGGGCGCCCCCAGCCGGGCGACCCTGGCCCTGGAGTTCCCCGACTTCGCCGCCCGCGCCGCCGCCGCCGCCCGCCAGCCAAGCGAGACGGCGCCCCTGGGCGAGCGCCTGCTGGCGGGGCTGTCCAGGGTCATCCTGGTCCGGCCCGTGGGGCGGCTGTCGGGCGATGCGCCTGAGGCCCGGCTCGCCCGGGCCGAGGTCCAGCTGAACGAGGGCGACCTGGAGGCGGCGCTGGCCAGCCTCGCCGGCCTGCCCCCCGCCGCCCAGGCCGCCCTGGCGCCCTGGTGGGACCGGGCCCAGGCCCGCGCCCGGCTGGACCGGCAGGCCGCCGCTCTCGGGGAGCGCGCCCTGCGCGACCTCGCCCGCCTCGAGGAGGCCGCCCCATGAT
>JBJTFE010000358.1:0-3074 GCA_046093265.1 Phenylobacterium sp.
CCCGGAAAGCGAAAGTCCGGATTATCGCGGCCGCCGGCATGGCAGCTCTCGCAGGACAGGCCGGCGCGCGCCGCCTGGCCACCCAGCAGCAGCGGGTCTCGGAACGCCGCCCGTCCGATCTCGATCGAGCGGGCCAGCGCCAGGTCGCCGGGCGCGCGCAGGCACTCGGTCGGCGCCCGGCCAAGCGCCACCGCGGGGTCGGCGTCCGGCGCCAGCCAGGCCATGGCCCTCAGCGCGGCCGGCGTGTCGGACGCCAGCGCGCCGGAGGCCGCCAGCGCCAGTCCGAGTCCGAACCCGGCGCGGACCCGGTTCAGCGTCCGGGATCGCCGCCGGTTTCGATCCATGACCTCAGGGTCTCGGCCTCGGCGCACCCGTAGGCGCAAGCCTGTTCCAGGCGGGCCAGCATCCGGCGCGCCCCGGCCCTGTCGCCCCGCTCGACCTTGAGCTCGCCATAATAGTCCAGCGCCCCCCGATGATCCGGCGCCACCGCCAGCGCCTGGCGGTAGAAGCCCTCCGCCGTGTCGAACCGGCCAAGTCGGCGGTGCGCAAAGCCCTGGTAGGTCAGGACGTCCGGATGGGGTCCGAACGCCGCCCGGGCCGCGTCCAGGCTGACCAGGGCGGCTTCATAGCGCCCCTCGTTGATCAGACCCACGGCGTCAAGATAGGCGGCGTCGCCGGCGTCGGCCAGGATCAGCGGCTGGTCCAGCCGGGCGCCGGGCGAAGCCGGTGCGGCCAGGGCCTTCTCCAGCTCGGCGGTCAGGCTGCGAAGCTGCGCGGCGTCGCAGCCCGGACCACAGGCCGCCGCCTTGGCCCTCAGCCAGTCCAGCTGCTCCTGCGCCTTGGGATCCTGAAGCCTGGCCAGCGCCAGTCCAAGTCCGCCGCGCACCGAAAGGTCTTCCGGCGCCAGCCTCAAGGCCCGCTCATAGGCGCGCCGGGCGCCCCTCCAGTTCTCTGCGCCGGCGTGGGCCGCGCCCAGCAGCTTCCAGGCCTCCAGGTTCTGCGGAACCGCCTGGGTCACGCGCTGGGCCGATCGGGCGGCGGCCCTGTAGTCCCGTGCATTGAGCGCCGCCAGGGCCTTGGCGTATTCCTCGGCGGGGTCATAGCTGGGGCCGCTGTCCGACGGCAGGTCCATGCCGCCGCCACCGCCCGACCCGGCGGCCAAGGCCGCTCCGCCTGTGATCGCGGCGATCACGCCGGCCAGCACCAGAACCCTGAACGACCCCATCCCGCGTCCTCCGATCCGGAAGTGTCGCCCTCATCTGTGCCCTTGGGGAAGCCTCCTTGGCAAGACGACATCTCGGGGGGCCGTTCCCTGCGGCGACGACCTGCCGGATGCGTCGGCGATCCTCGATTGGCCGTTCACGCGCGTGGGCGGGACCCGGTCATCCCGCGCCTCAGGCCAGAAACGACGGCGGCAATGCATCGGGCCGGGCGTGAAGATCCGGGTTGCCAGCCAGGCCGGCGAGCAGGGCGTCCACCGTCACACGCACCCGCGGCGCCAGGTACAGGCGGTGGGGGTAGTGCAGCACGATCTCGCGATCGCTGGGGTCATGCTGGCCGTTGAGCACCACCTTCAGCCGACCGGTGCGCAGGTGAGGCATGGCGTGGTGCAGACCCACCTGCGCGACCCCGGCGTCTTCCAGCGCCGGCCCGAGCAGGGCTTCGGGGTCGGAAAGCCACAGCCGCGCCTTCAGCGGGATCTGAAACCCGCCGCCTCCGCCGGGCCTTCGGAACCGCCAGGGGATCTCGCCGCCGCTGGACGGCCGCACCGCAAGGAGTTCATGTCTGGCCAGGTCCGACGGTGCGGCGGGAACGCCTCGGTCGCGCAGATATCGGGGCGAAGCGACAAGCACGAGCGGCAGTCGGGCGATGCGCCGCGCCACCAGGCTCGACTCCTCGATCACGCCCCCCCGGATGACGATGTCGAACCCCTCGGCGAGCATGTCGACCGGGCGATTGTCGAGGCTCATCTCGATCTGAAGTTCACGGTTCGCGGCTGTGATCGCGGGCAAGAGCGGCGCCAGGTATTGTCGGCCGAAGGAGACGCCCACCGAAATGCGGACCCGTCCGACCGCGCCGCCGCGGGCCTGGCTGATCTCGGACACGGCTTCGTCCAGAGCCCGGAGCGCCGGCGCCGTGCGCTCGCGGAGCGTCTCGCCTTCCTCGGTGAGCCGCACCTGTCGTGTGGAGCGGTTGAACAGCCGGACGCCGAGCTGCGCCTCCAGCCGGGCGACGTTCTTGCTGACCGCCGCCGGCGTCAGGTTCAGCTTGGCGGCGGCGCCTGTGAAACTGCCCGCGGTCGCCACCTCGGTGAAGGACACCAGCCCATGGAGGTTCCGCATTCTTTCCTCACGGTTGAAGATAATTCAAATTTATGTCGATTTTATCAATCATGACCGCGCCGTACAGTCTCCTTGGTCAATTTCAACCCCCAGTTCACGAAGGAGAACGCAGATGACCAACCGGATTCTCGTCACCGGCGGCGCCGGTAACATCGGCGCCGAAATCGTCAAGCGGCTGAGCGCCCGTCACGCCGACTTCGCAGTCATGACCCATACGTCCGGCGCAGCCCCGACGGGCGTGACCGAGAGGCATGGCGACTTTCTGGACCCGGCGTCCCTGCAGCGGGCCTTCGCCGGCGTAGACACCCTGTTCCTGCTCTTTCCCCTGGTACCGGAAATGCCGCGCATGGCCGCCAACGCCGTCGCGGCGGCCAAGGCCGCCGGCGTCAGGCACATCGTGCGGTCGTCAGGGGCAGGGGCTGACGCCGCCAGTCCTGCGGCCATTGCGAAGGTGCATGGGGAGATCGACGCGCTTGTCCGCAACTCGGGCATCCTTCACACTGCTCCTTCCGACCAGCTTCATGCAGAACCTGGTCAACTTCTATGGCGCCGCGATCCGGGAGGGTGCGCTCTACGCCCCGCGGGGCGACGGCGCGATGGCCGTCATCGATGTCCGTGACATCGCCGACGTGGCCGTCGAAGTCCTGACCCACCCGGCGGCCCATGCCGGTCAGAGCTATGCGCTCACCGGCCCGGAGGACCTCACTGACGCCCAGATGGTCTCCGCGATCT
>JBJTFE010000359.1:0-7573 GCA_046093265.1 Phenylobacterium sp.
GTGCTGATGGGCGACTCCCTCTTCGGAATCGACACCGAGACGCTCGACCGGGTCGCGCCGGACATCTTCAGGAGAATCTTCCGATAGCGGGGCTTGGGCGCGGTCATGGGCCGATCCGTCTGGCAGGCCACGGCCAGGGGCGCGGCCTACAGCCCGCGGGCCTCCGGGCTTGCGTTTTCGCCCGTCCCGGCCTAAACGCCGCGCCATTCCACACGCAGGTGTTCGGTTTAGCCGGGGAGACATCCTGGTCGCGCCGTTCCGGTCCCCCGTCCGGGGGGTTTGCCTGCGGAGGTCAACCGGAAGAAGAGGACATTACGCCATGGCGCTTCCCGATTTCTCCATGCGTCAGCTGCTTGAGGCCGGCGCCCACTTCGGTCACCAGACGCATCGCTGGAACCCGAAGATGGACCGCTACATCTTCGGCAGCCGCTCCAATATCCATATCATCGACTTGTCGCAGTCGATCCCCCTGCTGCACCAGGCCCTGGTCAAGGTGCGCGAAGTCGCCGCTGGCGGCGGCCGCGTCCTGTTCGTCGGGACCAAGCGCCAGGCCTCCGAGCCGATCGCCCAGGCCGCCCGTCGCTGCGCCCAGTACTACGTCAATCACCGCTGGCTTGGCGGCACCCTGACCAACTGGCGCACGGTTTCGGGGTCGATCAACCGCCTTCGTGAGCTTGAGGGCGTTCTTGAGGCCGGGGATGGCAACCGCACCAAGAAGGAGCTGCTGCAGCTCACCCGCGAGCGGGACAAGCTTGAGCTGTCCCTCGGTGGGATCAAGGACATGGGCGGCATCCCCGACCTGATGTTCGTGATCGACACCAACAAGGAGGCCATCGCCATCCAGGAGGCCCGCAAGCTGGGTATCCCGGTGATCGCCATCCTCGACACCAACTGCGATCCGGACGGCATCACCTATCCGATCCCGGGCAATGATGACGCCGCCCGCGCCATCCAGCTCTACTGTGACCTGATGGCCGATGCGATCCTCGACGGTCTGGCCGCCGGCGCCGCGGCGTCGGGTATTGACCTGGGCGCCTCGGCCGAGCCGGTAGAACCCGCCCTAGCCGCCGAGGCTCCCGCTGAGGTCCCGGCCGCGGCTGAGGCCTGATCGCCCTGAACTCCGCCGGGCCCGCCGGGCCCGGCGTATCCACTGACCGAAGGAGCTCCCGATGGCGGAGATCACTGCTGCCCTGGTGAAGGAACTGCGCGAGAAGTCCGGCGCGGGCATGATGGACTGCAAGAAGGCCCTGCAGGAGAACGACGGCGACATCGATCTCGCCATCGACTGGCTGCGGACCAAGGGCCTTTCCAAAGCCGCCAAGAAGTCGGACCGCGCCGCGGCCGAGGGCCTTGTGGGCGCCGCCGTGCGCAAGGATGGCGCGGGCATGACCGGCGTCGTCGTCGAGCTGAACGCCGAGACGGACTTCGTGGCCCGGAACGAATTGTTCCAGAAGGCCGCCAAGGAAATCGCCGGCATCGCCCTTGACCAGGACGGCGTCGAGGCGATCTCGGCGGCCAGGACGGCCGGCGGCGAGAGCGTCGCCGACATGGTGACCAACCTCATCGCCACCATTGGCGAGAACATGAACCTGCGCCGCGCCCACCGCTTCGTGGTGCCGGAAGGCGCCGTGGCCTCCTATGTCCACTCGGCCATCGTGCCGGACCTCGGCAAGATCGGCGTCCTGGTGGCGGTCGAGGGCAAGGGCGACCAGGCCAGGCTGGCCGAGATGGGACGCAAGATCGCCATGCACGTGGCGGCCACCAACCCGCTGTCCCTGTCGACCGACGACCTGGACCCGGCGGCTGTCGAGCGCGAGAAGGCCATCTTCACCGAACAGGCCCTGGCCTCCGGCAAGCCGGCCGGCGTGGTGGAAAAAATGGTCGAGGGCCGTATCCGCAAGTTCTTCGAGGAAGTCGTCCTGCTGAAGCAGGCCTTCGTCATGAACCCGGACCAGACCATCGAGCAGCTGGTGGCCGAGACGGCCAAGGAAACCGGTTCTCCCGTCACGGTGAAGGGCTTTGTGCGCTTCGCCCTGGGCGAGGGCGTCGAGAAGAAGGTGGACGACTTCGCCGCCGAGGTCGCCTCCATGACCGGCCAGGGCTGAGGCCCAGGCCGACGTCAGCCTTTCGTGGGCGTGGTGCGTTAGGCGCGCGCCGCGCCCTCGTTTTATGTACACTCAAGCGAGATTCCCCGACCGCTCCAGGCGGGGTCCTGCCAGACGGATCGGCCCATGACCGCGCCCAAGCCCCGCTATCGGAAGATTCTCCTGAAGATGTCCGGCGAGGTGCTGATGGGCGACTCCCTCTTCGGAATCGACACCGAGACGCTCGACCGGGTCGCGGCGGACATCAAGGAGGTGGTCGACTCCGGGGTGGAGCTCTGCCTCGTCGTCGGCGGAGGCAACATTTTCCGCGGCGTTTCCCTCGCCGGTCGCGGCATGGAGCGGGCGAGCGCCGACTATATGAGCATGCTGGGCACGGTGATGAACGCCCTCGCGCTACAAGGGGCCCTGGAGAAGGCCGGCGTCGACACCCGCGTGCAGTCCGCCATCCCCATGGACGCGGTCTGCGAGCCCTACATCCGCCGCCGCGCCCTTCGGCATCTGGAAAAGGGCCGGGTGGTGATCTTCGCCGCAGGCCTTGGCGCGCCCTTCTTCACCACAGACACCCCGGCCGCACTGCGTTCGGCGGAGATGGGTTGCGACGCCCTCTTCAAGGGCACCAGCGTCGATGGCGTCTACACGTCGGATCCCAAGAAGGACCCCGCCGCGCGGCGGTATGAGCAGCTGAGCTATCACGACGTCCTGGCCCAGGACCTCAAGGTCATGGACGCCTCGGCGATCGCCCTGATGCGCGACAACCAGATCCCCATCGTGGTGTTCTCGATCCGCGAGCCGGGTAACTTCATGAAAGTCCTCACCGGCCAGGGTGTTTTCACCACCATCAACTGACCGCAAACCGGGAAGCCGTCATGCCTGCCGAGAAACCCCAACTGTCCCGCTACCGCGACCGCATGGACAAGTCGGTCGTCGCCCTGAAGGAAGAGTTCGCCAGCCTGCGTACGGGCCGCGCTTCCGCCAACCTGCTCGACCAGATCATGGTCGAAGCCTACGGCGCCACCACCCTGTTGAATCAGGTGGCGGCGGTCACGGTTCCCGAGCCCCGATCCATCAGCGTCAATGTCTGGGATCGCGGCGTTGTGGTCTCGGTGGAGAAAGCGATCCGCGCGTCAGGCCTGGGTCTGAACCCGGTGGTCGAGGGCCAGACCCTGCGCATCCCGATCCCGCCCCTCACCGAGGAGCGCCGCCGGGATCTGGCGAAGATTGCGGCCAAGTACGCCGAGCAGCAGCGCGTGGCGATCCGCAATGTCCGTCGGGAAGCGAATGACGAACTGAAGAAGGCCGAGAAGGACTCTGTGATCAGCCAGGACGAGCAGAAGCGAATGGAGTCCGAGGTCCAGAAGATGACCGACGAGGCGGTCAAGCGGGTCGACGAGGCCTTGAAAACCAAGGAACAAGAGATCATGCAGGTCTAGTCCTGAGGCCTGCGGAGGCGATATGGCCGGAAGGTCCAAGACATCCACGGAAACACCGGCGCTGCAGGCGCAATCGGCCGGGCCGCCGCTGCACGTGGCGATTGTCATGGACGGGAACGGCCGCTGGGCTCAGAAGCGCGGGTTGCCGCGGGCCATGGGGCACAGGGAGGGCGTGGAAGCCCTGCGCCGGACCGTGAGGGCGGCCCCGGACCTGGGGGTCCGCTGGCTTACGGTCTTCGGGTTCTCAACGGAAAACTGGAGCCGGCCCGCCGCAGAGGTGGCGGAGCTTATGGCCCTGCCCAAGCGGTACTTCGATTCCGACCTGAAACGTCTCGAGCGCGAGGGCGTACGGGTCAGGGCTCTGGGTCGCAGGACGGGTCTGGCGCCCGACCTCGTCGCCCTGCTGGAGGAGGCGGAGCGCAGGACCGCCGGCAACGACCGGTTCTTCCTTCAGATCGCCTTCAACTACGGCGCCCAGGCCGATATCGCCGACACTGCGCGCCGCCTTGCCGGGGCGGTCGCAGAGGGGCGGCTGGACCCGGCGAGCATAGACGAGGCGTTGTTCGCCCGAAGCCTGTCGACGGGCGACCTTCCGCCGCCGGACCTGATCGTCCGTCCGTCGGGGGAGCAGCGGCTGTCGAACTTCCTGCTCTGGGAGGCCGCCTACGCGGAACTGGTTTTCCAGGATGTTCTTTGGCCGGATTACGATGCGGCGCGCCTTGGGGAGGCCATAACCGCGTTTCGAGCCCGGGATCGGCGTTTCGGAGGAGCCGTCTCAGATGACGTCCTTGTCGCCGGCTAGGGGCTTCAACTGGTCAAACCTGGGCCTGCGGGCGCTGTCGGCGGCCATACTCCTGCCGGCGGCCCTGGCGGCGGTCTGGATCGAGGCGGGGCCGGGACGCACAGCCTGGCCGTTCCTGCTGATGGTGGTGGCGGCTGTCGCCCGCCTCTCGGTGGAATGGGGCCGGATGTCGGCGCCGGCCGGGCGGGTCCGGGTCTCCACTGCGGTCTGCGCCGCCGTTCTGACCGCAGTCTTCTTCGCCCAGCGGGACAGTATGGCGATCGCCTGGGGCGCCCTGGCGGCGGGGGGCGCGCTTGTCGCCCTGGTGGCGCGGGGTGTGTCGGAGCGCCCAGGAAACGCCGCCCTCGGGGTCCTCTATATCGGGGCCGCCGCCGTCTGCCTGATCTGGCTGCGGGCCATGCCGGAGGGGCGCTGGTGGGTCTCCATGGTGTTCGCGGTGGCCTGGACCGCAGATGTCGCAGCTTATCTGGGGGGGAGCCTGATCGGCGGGCCCAAGCTCTGGCCGCGGTTTTCGCCGAACAAGACCTGGTCGGGGTTCCTCGCCGGGTTGCTGATGGCGGTCCTGGCGGCGGTGTCCCTCGCCGCCCTGCCGGTCTTCAGGCTGAGTCCCTGGGCGGCGGCTCTGGCCGGGCTCTGCGGCGGGCTGGCCGGTATGGCGGGGGATCTTTGGGAGTCGATGCTTAAACGACGCTTCGGAGTGAAGGACTCCGGGGATCTGATCCCCGGCCACGGCGGGCTCCTGGACCGGGTGGATGGGCTGATGTTCGTCGTCGTCATCCTTTCCGTTTTCCGCCTGGTGAATCATCTGGGGTGGGGCCATTGAGCGGCGCCCGAACGGTTTCAATTCTGGGTTCCACAGGGTCTGTCGGCGTCTCAACCCTCGAACTGTTCGGTTTTCTGGAGGCGCCGGTCCGTATCCGAGCCCTGACCGGCGGACGCAACGTGTCCCTGTTGGCGGAACAGGCGCTGAAGTGGCGCCCGGAGGTCGCGGTCATCGCCGACCCGGCGGGAGCGGAGCCCCTGTCCCGACGCCTGCGCGGGACCGGGATCGCCGTGGAGGCGGGGGAGGGCGCCGTCCGGGCCGCCGCCGCCCTGCCGGTCGACTGGGTCATGTCGGCGATTGTCGGTTTTGCGGGTCTGGCGCCAACCCTGGCGGCTGTGGACTCCGGCGCCGTCGTCGCCCTGGCGAACAAGGAGAGTCTCGTGTGCGCCGGCCCGGCCCTGCTCCGGCGCGCCCGGCTCTCAGGGGCGGCGATTCTGCCGGTGGATTCCGAGCACTCGGCCATCTTCCAGGCCCTCGACCCCGCGCAGTCGGCCCGGGTCGAGCGCCTCATCCTGACGGCGTCGGGGGGGCCGTTCCGGACCTGGACCGCCGAGCGAATGGCCGCCGCCACCCCGGAAGAGGCCCTGGCCCACCCGAACTGGGAGATGGGGCCGAAGATCTCGATCGACTCCGCAACCATGATGAACAAGGGCCTGGAGATGATCGAGGCCGCCTTCCTTTTCGGGGTCCAGGAAGACCGCATCGAGGTCGTGGTGCATCCCGAGTCCATCGTTCACAGCCTTGTCGAGTACGCCGACGGCTCCAGCCTGGCCCAGCTTGGCGCGCCGGACATGCGCACCCCGATCGCTGTCGCTTTCGCCTGGCCCGACCGCATGTCCTGGCCGGCCCCGCGGCTGGATTTTGCAAGCCTCGGGCGGCTGACCTTCGAGGCGCCGGACCCGGGGCGCTTCCCGGCCCTTGATCTTGCACGCCAGGCCCTGCGTTCGGGCGGCCCCGCACCGGGGCTTCTCAACGCCGCCAACGAGGTCGCCGTCGCCGCTTTTCTTGACCGTCGGATCGGCTATCTCGATATTGCCGCAATCGTGTCGGAAACCCTGGATACGGCGGGCTCGGAGCACCTGGGAGACGACATGGCGGACAGCATGACCGGCGACATCCTCGAGCGGGCCCGTCGCGTGGACGAGGCGGGTCGTCGTTTCGCCTCCGCCGCCGTTTCCCGTCGCCAGGCCAAGGGAGCGGCCTGACAATGACCGTCATCGTCGATTTCCTCTGGCATCTGGCGCCCTTTATCCTGGTTCTCTCCCTGGTGGTGACCGTCCATGAGCTGGGGCACTTCCTGGCGGCGCGGGCCTGCGGCGTCGCGGTCGAGCGCTTCTCCATAGGCTTTGGTCGCCCCATCTTCGCGCGGAGGGATCGGTCCGGCGTCGAATGGCGGATCGGTTGGATTCCCCTTGGCGGATACGTGATGTTCGCCGGCGATACGAACGCCGCCAGCGTCCCGGACGCGGAGGGGCTGCGGGCCATGAGGGCGGACATCCTCTCCAGGGCCGACCCTGAGGCGCTTGCCCGCAATTACCATTTCAAGCCGGTCTGGCAGCGCGCCCTCGTGACGGCGGCTGGCCCCGCCGCCAACTTCCTGCTGGCCATTCTGATTTTCGCCGCCCTGTTCATGAGTTTTGGCGAAACCACCCTGTCGCCAAGGATCGGGGTCGTCGAGCCGGGGAGCGCCGCCGCCACCGCCGGGTTCGTCAAGGGCGACCGGGTGATCACCGCCGCCGACCGTCCGATCGCTTCGTTCCAGGACCTCGTGGAGGTGATCCAGGTCCGGGGCGGGGTCGCGACAGACTTCGTGGTCGACCGGGACGGACGCGAGGTGCGCCTCTCCGCCACCCCCGAGTGGCGCCGGCTGGAGGGCGCTCCCGGGGCCCCCAGGGTGGGCCGGCTCGGCCTTGGCCCCACAGGAGAGGTGGTGCGGGCAACCTACGGCCCCCTTGAAGCCTTGGCGAAGGGCGTCGACCGATCCTGGCGGGTCCTGACGACCAGTGTCTACGCCCTGGGGCGGATGGTCACAGGGCAGATGTCGGCTGAACAACTGAACGGCCCCCTGGGTATCGCTCAAATGTCCGGCCAGATCGCGAAGGCAGGGGCGGAGGCTGCGCCGGACCTGGGTCACAAGATTCTCTATGCGGGCGTCAACCTGGCCGCGCTGGCCGCGGTGCTGTCGGTGGGCATAGGCTTCATGAACCTGCTGCCCATTCCTGTCCTCGATGGCGGGCATCTTCTGTTCTACGCCTACGAAGCCCTGGCGCGCAGGCCGCTTTCGGCGAGCGTGCAGAACGTCGGGTATCGCGTGGGCCTTGCGCTTGTCCTGGCTTTGATGTTGTTCGCCACCTGGAACGATCTGAAGCGCTTGCAGGTCTTCCAGTTCTTCGGCGGATTGTTCTCCTGATCA
>JBJTFE010000360.1:0-11242 GCA_046093265.1 Phenylobacterium sp.
CTATGAGCGGATCCGCGGGCCGCGCCTGTTCATCCGGCAGCGCCTCCTGCGCGACGAGGCGCTTCTCTGCGAGGCCAGCATCGAGGCCGCCTGCATCGACCTGTCCGGGCGGCCAGCGCGCCCTTCACAGCTTCTGTTAACCAAACTGGCGCCCCTGTTCGAGTAACAAAGGCCCCAACTTCGCCATGCTCGCGGGTCAAGGTGCCGGATCTGCGCATATGGCCTGACAGGACATGAACCCGGAGAGACCATGGAGCCCGCCGCCATCACGCCGGAGACCTTTTCCTTCGTCGCCCTCTTCGCGCGGGCCGACTGGGTAGGAAAGGCGGTGATGATCTTCCTGGGCCTTGCCTCGCTGGCCTCCTGGGGCGTCATCATCGACAAGGCGGTCCGGCTGCAGGGCCTGAACCGGGCGGCCGACGCCTTCGAGGCGGAGGCCGCCTCGGGCCGGAGCCTGGAGGATATTGCCCTCGAGGCCGGCGATAATCCCCCCCACGCCCTGCACCGCATGCTCCAGGCGGCGCTCTTCGAGTGGCGCGAGGCCCGCGCGCGGGGGCCTGTGTCCGAAGGGCAGGTCGCCTTCCTGATCCAGCGGATCGACCGGGTGCTGGACGCGGCCATCGCAAGGGAATCCCTGAGGGTCGAGACGGGCCTGTCCTCCCTGGCCATCGTGGCCACGGCCTCACCCTTCGTCGGCCTGTTCGGCACGGTCTGGGGGATCATGCACAGCTTCCAGGCCATCGCCCTTGAGAAGAACACCAACCTCGCCGTCGTGGCTCCCAGCATCGCCGAGGCCCTCTTTGCGACGGCCCTGGGGCTGATCGCCGCCATTCCGGCCTATATCGCCTTCAACCACTTCTCGACGGCGGTCAGCCGTTACGCCGCCCGGCTGGAGGGCTTCGCGGACGATCTGTCCACTGCGGTCCAGCGCCGTCTGGCCTCGAAGGTCTGAGAGATGGCCCTGTCCGCACATGACGCCTTTTCCGGGGCCGGCGGCGGCGGACGCCGGCGGCGCTATGGCCGCAGCCGCCGCTCGGCCCTCTCGGAGATCAACGTGACGCCCCTGGTGGACGTCATGCTGGTTCTCCTCATCATCTTCATGATCTCGGCCCCCCTGCTGACCGCCGGCGTCCCCCTGGAGCTGCCCAGGACAGAGGCCGGGGCTATCCAGGAGACCGAGGGGCCCCTGGCCATCTCCATCCGGGCCGATGGCGCCGTCTTTGTCCAGGACCGGCAGACGCCCTTCGAGGCCCTCGGGCCGGCCCTCGCCGCCGCCGCCGCAGACAACCCCGAACGCGCGGTCTTCGTGCGGGCTGACGGACGCGCCGCCTATGCCGACGTGGCTAAGGTCATGGCCGCCCTCTCGGTGCGGGGCTTCACCCGCGTCAACCTGATCACCGATACAGGCGGTCCCGCCACCGGGCCGGCGCCGGACCCCGCCCTTCTTCCCGCCCCCGAAGGGGTCTCGCCACCGTGACTCTGACGTCGCGGATCAGCCCGGCCTTTCTGGCGTCCGGCCTCCTGCACCTGGCCGTCCTGGCCGCCCTGGTCCTCGTCCGGTCGCCTGCAGGGGACCCGGCCGGCGAAGGACCTCCCCTCGCCGTGCGCCTTGTCACGTCCGGTGACTTCGCGGCGGCGCAGGCGGCTCTGGTCCCGGCGGCGGACGCCGCCTCGGCTGCGCCTTCGACGCCGGTCCCGGCTGAACCGGAGCCTGCGCCCATTCCGCCCCCGCCCGCTGTACCGACGCCGACCCCGCTCAAGCCTTCGTCTGTCCAGAAGAGCCCCCCAACACTGGCCCCTCGATCTGTGGCGACGCCTGCAGCGGCCCCGGCCCGCCCGCCTGCACCTGCAAAGCGAGCCTCCGGCGGTCTCGACCTGGACGCCCTGGCGGGCCAGGTGGCGCGGCTGGGCGGATCGCGTTCGGGGCCCGCCGTCCCGGCCGGCGGCGCCACAAGCGGGCCCAGCGCCGCGGCCCTGGCCGGCCTTCAGGATCAGCTCCAGAGACGCTGGACCCCGAACTGTGAGGTGGAAGGCGGCCGGGATGTCCGGGTACGGGTCAGCTTCGGGCTGTCGCCGGGCGGCGACCTCGCCGGTCCCGTCGAGGCCGGCGGCCTGGAGCGGTCCGACAACGCCGTGGTCCGGGCGGCGGCCGAGCGGGCTATCCGGGCCGTACTCCAGGCGGCCCCCTTTCCCGCGCTCGCCAGCCCTGCCGGCCAGCGAATCGCCGTCAACTTCAACGCCCGGGAGGCCTGTTCATGAGGATGTCCGCTGCAGCCCTGTTTATTGCCTGCCTGGTCCTTTCCGGCCTGTCGGGCATTCCGGCGCCAGCCCGGGCGGAGATCGAGGTGGACGTCAACAGGGGCGATATCCGGCCCCTTCCCCTCTCCATCCCCGACTTCAACGGCGACCGCGGCGGCGACATCGCCCGGGTAATCTCTGACAATCTCGGGCGCTCGGGCCTGTTCGCCCCGATCGACTCCGGCGGCCGGACGGCGGAGGTGTCGACCGAGCCGGACTTCGCGGTCTGGAAGTCCTTGGGCGCCCAGGCCCTGGTGAACGGGCAGGTCAACCTGGTGGATGGACGCCTGCAGGTGGACTTCCGGCTTTGGGACACCTTCGCCAGCCAGCAGCTGCTGGGCCTGCAGTTCACCTCGACCCCTGAGAACTGGCGCCGGGTGGCGCACAAGATTTCGGATGCAGTCTACGAGCGCCTGACCGGCGAGAAAGGCTATTTCGACAGCCGCGTGGTCTTTGTCGCAGAGTCCGGAGGCCGGCTGAGTCGAACTCTCCGGCTGGCGGTGATGGACCAGGACGGCGCCAATCCCAGCTATCTGACAGATGGCTCGGAGATCGCGCTTTCCCCGCGATTCTCGGCTTCGAGCCAGGAAATCACCTATATGTCCCTGCGGCCGAACGGCTCGACGGTCTACCTGCTCAACCTGGAGACCGGACGGCGCGAGAGTCTGGGCCAGTTCCAGGGCATGGTCTTCGCCCCCCGCTTCTCACCCGACGGCGCCCAGGTCGCCTTCGCCGTGGAGCGCAATGGAAACTCGGACATCTGGGTGATGAACCTGATCAACCGGCAGAGCCGGCGGCTGACCTCGGATCCGGCCATCGACACCTCTCCCGCCTTCTCACCGGATGGGCGCAAGGTAGTCTTCAACTCCGATAGGGGGGGTTCGCCACAGCTCTACGTGATGGACGCTTCAGGCGGTGGAGCCCGGCGGATCTCGTTCGGGGAAGGGCGCTACACATCCCCCGTATGGAGCCCGAATGGGGACCATATCGCCTTTACACGCCAGAGTGGCGGCAAGTTCCACATCGGCGTCATGCGGCCGGACGGATCGGACGAGCGCACCCTGACCTCAAGCTATATGGACGAGGGTCCGACCTGGGCGCCAAACAGCCGGGTCCTCTTGTTCAGCCGCCAGGAGGCCGGAGGTGAGCCGCGGCTCTGGACCGTTGATGTCACAGGCCGCATTCTGAAGCCGGCTCCCTATTCCAGCGGGGCCTCGGACCCGGCCTGGTCGCCCTTGATCAACTGACGACGTGAGGACTCCCGAATGATCCGTACTTCCACCCTTCGATGGCTCTCCCTGCTCTCCGCCGCCGCCATCCTGGGGGCCTGCCAGACGACGCCGAAGCCGGCGACCGAAGCCCCGAAGACGTCTGAGGCCGCATCCCCGGCGGACTCTGCGAGCGGAGCCGGTTCGGTCCAGCCCGTCCGCCGCCCGGCGCCGGTCACCGGAACCCCCCTTCCAGGGACGGTCCAGGACTTTGTGATCAACGTCTCCGACCGGGTCTTTTTCGACGTCGACCAGTACGATGTCCGAGAAGACGCCGCCGTCATCCTCGAGCGCCAAGCCGCCTGGCTGAAACGCTACCCCGCCGTCCAGGTCCGGATCGAAGGCAATGCCGACGAGCGCGGCACCCGGGAGTACAACATCGCCCTCGGTTCACGCCGGGCCAGCGCGGTGCGGGACTATCTCGTGGGTCTCGGCGTATCCCCGTCCCGAATCTCGACGGTATCCTTCGGCAAGGAACGTCCCATCGATCCCGGCGCCGATGACGAGGCCTTCCGTCGCAACCGCAACGCGCACACCACCATCGTCAGCGGGGCCCGATAGGTTCATGAAGGCAGGACCAGTCCCTTTGTTCCGGTCCCGCCTGGCCGCCCTGGCCCTGGGCCTCGCCCTTGCGGGAACAGGAGGCGCCCTGGCCGCCCCGGCGCCGCAGGAGGACCCAAAGGAGGTCCGGCTCCGGGAGCTTTCAGACCGGATCGCCGACCTGGAGCGCGCCCTGCAGGGGCTCAACGCCCAGCTGGAGACCACGGCCCGTGCCACCGACCTGGCGCGGGGCGACGTGGACCGGCTCCAGGAGAGGGTCCGGACCCTGGAGGGCGCCCGCCCCGCCGCCGCGGGGACAACCGCCGCCCCGGCCACGCCGGCGCCGACCCCCTCGGGCGCCCTTGTGCCGGCGGCGCCGGCCCCTCCGCCTCCAGTCCCTGCGGCGCAAGCCGCTGCGCCGCCGACCGCTGTGCCTTCGACCCCTGCGCCCGCCGCCGCTTCGGCGTCGGTGGCGACGGCCGAAGACGGACTGACACGGGGCCGCAAGCAGCTTCAGGGCGGGGATGCGGCGGGCGCCGAGGCGACCCTCACGACCTGGCTGGCCGCCTCTCCGGGCGATCCCCGGGCGGCGGAAGGGACCTACCTTCGGGGCCGCGCCCGGGCCCTGCAGTCGGCCTGGCCGGATGCAGCGGCGGACTACATAGCCGCCCTCAAGGGATGGCCGGCGACCTGGTGGGGCCCGGACGCCGTCGTCGAGCTAGCCCGCAGCCTGGCGCGCCTGGGCAAGACTGCGGAGTCCTGCCAGGTCCTGACGGAACTTGGCGTCCGCTATCCCGCCGCCTCAGAAGGCGCCCGCAAGCGCGCCGCAGCGGTCGGCGTCCAGGCCCGGTGCGGGGCCTGAGCCCGCCGATCGAGGCGGAGGTGAAGGCGCGGCTGGACGCCCGCCTGGACGCTGACGCCCGCTCGCCCCTCGCCGTGGCCCTGTCAGGCGGCGGGGACTCCCTTGCCCTGACCCTGATGGCCGCCAGATGGGCGCGGGATCACTCGCGCACCCTCCTCGTCCTGACCGTCGATCATGGAATCCATCCCGACAGCCTCGCCTGGACCCGGGCCTGCAGCGAGACAGCGCGGCGGATCGGCGCAGGCTTCCAGGCTCTGGAATGGGCCGGAACGCGACCCTCCAGCGGTCTGCCCGCAGCCGCCCGTCAGGCCCGACACCAGCTTCTGGCGCAGGCCGCCCGCGACGCCGGCGCCCGGGTCGTGCTGATGGGCCACACCCTGGACGATGTGGCCGAGGCCAGGACCATGAGGGCCGGCGGCTCCACCACGCCCTCCCCCCGGGAGTGGGCGCCCTCGCCCGCCTGGCCCGAAGGGAGGGACGTTTTCCTGCTGCGTCCCCTTCTCGGGATCGGCCGCCAGTCCCTGAGGGACTGGCTGACCGCGCGAGGCGAGACCTGGATCGAGGATCCCGGGAACCTCGATCCCCGCTTCGCACGCAGCCGGGCCCGGACCGCCCTTGCGGGACTTCCCTCAGGACCGGTTTCAGACTGCTTAATGTGTCCCGACCGGCACGCGGCGGCGGACCTGGCCCTCTGGATTGAAGCGCGTTCGTTCGGGCTGGAGATCCCCCGCCAGGCCCTGCGCGACGCCTTACCGGGCGCGGCGCGGCGCGTGATCGCGGCCGCCTGTCTCTCTGCGGGAGGCGGGGTTCGGGCGCCCCGGGGCGGGTCCCTCGACCGCCTTGCGGCGCGCCTTGCCGGTCCGGAGGCGTTCCGGGCGACCCTGGCCGGCGCCTTGGTCATTGCGGAGAACGACGGCGTCGTCTTCGGCCGGGCGGCCGGCGAGATGCGGCGTCAGGGCGTCCGTGACCTCGCCTTGCCGGCGAACGGTGCTGGAATCTTCGACGGTCGCTTCGAAGTCGAGACGACCTCAGCTGCGCGGATCACGGCTCTGGAAGGCCGACTTTCGCACCTCGCTGCGGCAGACCGGAACCGGCTCGCGACAGTCCCGCCGGCCCTTCGCGGGGCTCTTCCGGGGGTTGAAGCGGGAGGCGTTTTTCGTCTGGCCGGGACACTGGCGTCCGGCGTCCGGGTTCGTCCCCTGGCGCGGAGTCGGCTACTCGCCGCCTGTGGCGTAGCGACGGACGAAGCGACCGCAGCGGCTCTCAGCCTTGAGAGCTCGGGCTGACCTCGAGGACATGCGTTATCCCCCGGACAACCCTGGAGGCGTAACGGGGGCCCAGCAGGCTGGCATGTCGGGCGCCCTCGACCCGGTCCACATAACCCGCCCGGGAGGCCAGGGCGGGCGCATTCTGGATCGCCTGGAGATCCCCGGGGAGGGGTACGGCCCCAGCGGTCACTACCGCGACGGGCAGGTCCGGGTCAAAGGGCCCCTCGGTCCGTCCCTGAGCGGCGGTCTCAAGCCACTGCTGCACCTCCCGGGCGGAGGCCCGGGCGTGGGAGGCCGAGGCGTAGATCCGGCGCTTCTCGCGGGAGATTTCCGGCGGCAGGCCGATCCGGTCGCCAGCCACCAGTGACCATGGGTGCATGACGCCGAGGTCGGCGACCTTGTCGAGAAGGAACATGGCGCGACGAAACCCGTCGATCATCCAGGCGGCGGCGGGATGGTCCACGGCCTCGGGTGTGACGGCGTCCACCAGGACCAGCCCGACCAACCGGTCCCGAACCCGTGGCGCAAGGACTCTCAGGAAGAGTCCGGCCATGGAGTGGCCGGCGAGGACCAACGGCGCAGGGTCCTCCAGGCGCCCCAGCATGGCCTCGAGGTCATCGGCGATGGCGCGTCCATCCCGGGGATCAGGGCCCGGATCGGACAGGCCCAGGCCGGCCCGGTCGTAGGCCAGACTGCGGATGCCGAGGCCCGCGAGCGCCTCCTGGACCCTGTGCCAGTCAGCGGCGCAACCGAAGGCCCCGCACTCCATCACGACAAGGGGGCCGCCTTCCGACGGCCCGGCCCGGACCACTCGCAGGCGGCGGCCGCCTATGTCCACCCACTCGCCCCGGGAGGGGCCAGACATGGCGCCCACAGTCATGACCGGGGCCTCGTCGCCCATCGGCGGGCTACTTCCAAGTGTAGGTCACCGGCGAACTGGCGGGCCCGAAAGCGATCTCTACCGAGGTCACGGCCTTGGCGCCCGGCGGCGGCTGGAACACAGCACGGGTGGCCTCGGGGCGCAGGGAGATAGGCGGGGCCCCATCGAAGGAGACCTTCACTTCCCGGACCGCCTCTTCGGGCGCCTTCAGGATGTCGGGCCTGGCCGATTCGCCGGGCGACTCGTTGCTGATCTGGAAGAACCGCTTGGTCTGGCTCTTGCCGGCGAACCAAACGATCTTGAAGCCGTCGCCCGTCACCCACCAGCTGGGGGTCAGGGCCACCTCGGCCACATAGGTCTTCTCCCCCGTCCCCACCGGGACCCGGGCCGACCGGGCCTCCAGGACACCGTTGGAGTTGGCTTCGAGGGGTATCGAGAAGACCGCCGGGGCGGCGGGTTCCGGCGGTCCGGAACAGGCTGAAATCAGGAGAACCGAAGCGAGCAACAGCCCGCTGATAGAAATGCGCATGGCTTGCCTCCCTGGTTATTCGGGACAGCATGTACCCGCCGGGCCTGTGGGGCAAGTCGCAGATCGGGTCTGGAGTCCAGGAGGTCAAAGGGACTTGAGGATACCCTCGACCATCTTCTTGGCGTCGCCAAAGAGCATCATGGTGTTGTCGCGGAAGAAGAGCTCGTTCTCCACACCGGCATAGCCCGAGCTCATGCCCCGCTTCACGAACAGCACGGTGCGGGCCTTTTCCACATCCAGGATCGGCATGCCGTAGATGGCGCTGGAAGGATCGGTCTTGGCGGCCGGGTTGGTCACGTCGTTGGCCCCGATGACAAAGGCCACGTCCGCAGTCGGGAACTCGGCGTTGATGTCCTCGAGTTCGAAGACCTCGTCGTAGGGCACGTTGGCCTCGGCCAGCAAGACGTTCATGTGCCCAGGCATACGGCCGGCGACCGGATGGATGGCGTACTTCACGTCGACGCCCTCCTCCTTCAGCTTGTCGGCCATCTCGCGAAGGGCGTGCTGGGCCTGGCTGACGGCCATGCCGTAGCCGGGGACAATGATCACCTTGGAGGCGTTCTTCATGATGAAGGCCGCATCGTCGGCCGAGCCCTGCTTGACGGGCCGGGTCTCGATGCGTCCGCCAGCCGCCGCAGCGCTGTCATCGGCGCCGAAGCCGCCGAGGATGACCGAGACGAAGCTGCGGTTCATCGCCTTGCACATGATGTAGGACAGAATCGCGCCGGATGAGCCGACAAGGGCGCCGGTGATGATCAGGGTGACGTTCTCGAGGGTGAAGCCCAGCGCCGCCGCCGCCCAGCCGGAATAGCTGTTCAGCATCGACACGACGACCGGCATGTCCGCGCCGCCAATGGGAATGATCAAGGTGATCCCGAGGATCAGGGCCAGAGCAAAGATGGCCCAGAAAGCCCAAAGGGCCGAACCCCCGCTGGCCACGAGGACGCCGATCAAGCCCACCAGGGCCAGACCGATCACGATGTTCAGGAGGTGACGGGCGGGCAGCAGGATAGGCGCGCCCGACATGTTGCCGTTCAGCTTGGCGAAGGCGATGACCGATCCTGTGAAGGTCACTGCGCCGATGGCGAGGCCCAGGGACAGTTCCACCAGGGAGATCGCGAGGATCGCGCCGGGAGCGCCGATCCCGTAGGCGCCCGGGGTGTAGATGGCGGCCACCGCCACGAGGCAGGCGGCCAGGCCGACCAAGCTGTGGAAGGCGGCCACCAGCTGCGGCATCGAGGTCATGGCGACGCGCCGGGCGATCACGGCCCCGATCACGCCGCCAATGCCGACGCCGGCGAGGATCAGTCCTACGGTGAGGCCGTCGAGCTTGCCCTGGCTGAACAGGGTGACGAGGGTCACGCCCACCGCCAGAGCCATGCCGATCATGCCGTTGCGGTTGCCCGCCTGACTGGTCACCGGGCTGGAGAGCCCGCGCAGGGCGAGGATGAAGAGGACCCCGGAGGCGAGATAGAGGATGGCGGCGAGGTTGGCGCTCACTTCGCGCCCTCCTTCCTGGCCGGTTCCTTCTTCTTGTACATGGCCAGCATTCGCTGGGTGACCAGGAAGCCGCCGAAGATGTTGACGGCGGCGAGGGCGGCGGCCAGGGCGCCGGCGCCCTTGGAGATCATGACCGCCCCCGACCCGGCGCCCGGGGCCGCCTGGGCCGCAGCCGCGAGGAGGGCGCCGACAATGATCACCGACGAGACGGCGTTGGTCACCGCCATCAGAGGGGTATGGAGCGCGGGGGTGACGCTCCAGACCACGTAATAGCCGACGAAGATGGCCAGGACGAAGATGGCCAGCCGGAAGACTGTGGGATCGACGTCCATGGGCGCCTCCGTCAGGACCCGGCGAGGGCCGGGTGTACGATCTTTCCGCCGCTGACGACCAGGGCGGCCTTGAGAATTTCGTCCTCGGCGTCAGGGGCGAGGGCCCCGTCCTTGTCGAGCAGAAGGCCCGAGAAGGCGAGGAGATTGCGCGCGAAGAGGGCCGAGGCGTCGGCGGCGACCCGACCGGGCAGGTTGGGAATGCCGAGGATCCTGACGCGGTTGGCGGTCTCGACCGTCTCGCCGGCCCTGGCGCCCTCGACGTTTCCGCCCTGTTCGACGGCCAGGTCGACGATGACCGAGCCGGCCTTCATGGAGGCCACCTGGGCGGCTGTGACCAGGCGCGGCGCCGGCCGGCCCGGGATCAGTGCGGTGGTGATGACGATGTCCTGCTTGCCGATATGGCCGGAGATGAGCTCGGCCTGCTTGGCCTGATACGCCGCGCTCATCTCCTTGGCGTAGCCGCCGGCGGTCTGGGCGTTGCGAAACTCGTCATCCTCTACGGCGATGAATTTGGCGCCGAGGGACTCCACCTGTTCCTTGGTGGCCGGCCGCACGTCGGTGGCGGTGACCACGGCGCCCAGCCGGCGGGCGGTGGCGATGGCCTGCAGGCCGGCAACACCGGCGCCCAGAATCAGCACACGGGCCGGTTTGATGGTGCCGGCGGCGGTAATCAGCATCGGGAAATAGCGCGGGAGCAGGCGGGCAGCTTCCAGAACGGCCTTGTAGCCCGCTATACCCGCCATAGAGGACAGCACATCCATAGACTGCGCCAGGGTCGTGCGCGGAATCATATCCAGGCTGAACGCCTGGAATCCCTTCTGGTGCAGTTCGGTACCGATTTCCTTGTGCACGAAAGGGGCGAACTGCGAGATGAGCAAAGCCCCTGGCTTCGCTTGCCGGAGGTCCTCTTCCTGGGGTGGGTGGATGGACAGGAGTACGTCGCTTTGACTGAGTACTTCGCTGCGCGGGCAGACTGTAGCGTGCGCCGCATACAGGGCATCGTCAAACAGGGCGGCCTCTCCTGCATGGCTTTCGACCAGCACCTCGAGGCCCAGTTGGACGAGCTTGGGCACCGTGTCGGGCGCCAGGGCTACCCGCTGATCGTCGCGTTCTTTTAAGATTCCAAATTTCATAGCCTTCTTTTGACCGGGAAATTAAGTATTCCCTTTGGCCTTTATGGCATAAAAGGGCATGAAATTTGGATTGCCCGGAAGAAATTAACGGCCTGCCCCCCAAAAAGCCCGACAGGCTTTTTGGGGGGCAGGCTCCCAGGGGTCAAAACGGCTCTTTTTTCCTTCTCGCCGACCCTTTATTCCTTCTTTAACGCAGCGGGAAACGCCTTGCGGAACTTGGCTACTTTGGGGGCGATGACGTACGAGCAATACGGATTGCCATCGCCCACCTTGCTAAAGTAGTCCTGGTGATATTCTTCTGCTTCCCAAAAACCGGTGAAGGGCACGATTTCGGTGACGATTTTGTCGTCCCAGAGTTTTGGTGCGACGTCTGCTTTGGAGGTTTCCGCTATCCGGGCCTGTTCAGGGCTATGGTAGAAAATGACGGAGCGGTACTGAGGACCCACGTCGTTCCCCTGCCGGTTAGGCGTAGTGGGGTTATGGGTGTTCCAGAATATCTCCAGGATTTTTTCAAATGAAATAACCTTGGGGTCGAAATGTACCTGCACCACTTCTGCATGGTCGGTCGTGCCGGAGCAGACTGTCTTATAATCCGCGGTGGCGGCGGTGCCCCCGGAATACCCGGATACGGC
>JBJTFE010000361.1:0-2920 GCA_046093265.1 Phenylobacterium sp.
GTCCTCAAGGGGCGTCAGGTCCAGCATGCCCTTCGCCGACTTGGCGATGCAGCGGAAGGTGCCGACCAGGTTGATCTGGATGATCAGGTTGAAGGCGTCGAGGGGGAAGTGCTTGGTCTCGCCGGTCTGCTTGTCGCGGCTCGCCGTCTTGGCGGCGTTGCCGGTGCCGGCGCAGTTCACGAGGATGCGCTCCTGGCCATGGGCGGCGCGGGCCTTTTCGAAGGCGGCGTCGACGTCGGCGTCGGAGGTGACGTTGCATTTGCAGAACACGCCGCCCACTTCCTTGGCGACCTGTTCGCCCTTGGCCTCGTTCATGTCGAAGATCGCGACCTTGACGCCGTGCGCGGCGAGGGCGCGGACAGTGGCCTCGCCGAGACCGGAGGCGCCGCCGGTGACGACGGCGGCGATGGAGGAATCAAGTTTCATGGACGCTGAGCTCCCGTGCTCGTCTGGAGAAAAACCTGTAGCCTTGCCTTTAGCCCGATGAACGCCGACTCAAAAGCATCACGCGACGTCAATCCCGGGGGAATCGACCCGGACTCCCCGATCGCCCCCGAACGGGCCCTGGTTCCCGCCGTCGTCCGCCTGAATGCGCGCCGGGTACAGACCGGATTCTGGCCGAAGATGCGGCGGGTCGCCGCCCGCATTCCCTTTGCCGTGGACGCCCTGGCGGTCTGGCGCTGCGCGCGCGATCCGGCCACGCCGCGAACTGCAAAGGCGATGATGCTGGCGGCCCTGGCCTATTTCGTCCTGCCCACGGACGCCCTGCCCGATTTTCTGGCCGCTGTGGGCTTCACGGATGACGCCGCGGTGTTCGCCGCCCTGCTGGCGGTGATCGGCAAGCACCTGAAACCCGAGCACCGGGCGGCGGCGGAGGCCGACCTGAAGCGGCTGCGCGGCGAGGACGGAACCAGCCCCTGACGACGGGTGGGTCCACGACGGACCGCATCGCCGCCCGCCGATCTCCGACATTTCAACTGGACCGGCGCCGGTCGCCGGGTCCGGGTCTATCTGGCCAGGTCCGGTCTGGTCCCCGGATCGAAGGCCGATCCCCACTCCAGGCGGCGCGCCCGATGGAACGCCTCTCTCTCCCGGCGGGGGATCTGCAGCTCCGTGACCGCTCCGTCCGCTTGGCAGAGCCGGAGCCTCACCCCGGTCTTTCCCAGCCTGGTCGGCGCAATGACCCGAGCGCCGGCCCGCTCCCGCAGATCGGTCGGCGCGCGGGCGAAGGCGAGCCAGAAGAACTTCTCGTCCTCGAAAGGAGCGGTCCCCGCCTTGGTGAGGCGGTGCGCGCGGCTCCGGGGGAGTCGCTGGGCGAAGTGGCACCAGTCGGGGGCCTGGAGGGGGCAGGGCGCAGGATGCGGACAGGGACCGACCAGATGGGCGCCCGCGTCGATCAGGGCGCTGCGAATCTCGACCCCCCGGCGCCAGGCTTCCGTCGAACCCGGCTCGACGATCAGCAGGAGATCCCGGGTCGCCGCCAAAAGTCGAAGCGCCGCCCCGACCCGGCGCTCGGGGGCGATCTCTGTCAGAGCATAGGCGGCGACGACCAGATCGGCCTCCGGCGCCTTGAAATCCGGCGCGGAAAGGTCCGCCAGAAGCCGGTCCGCGCCGGCCAGCGCCCGGGGACCGTGGGCGGCGAGGCGCTCGGCAAGATCGAGAAAGGCCAGACTATGGTCCAGACGCGCTACGGCGCTTAGCGAGGGCAGGGCGTCGAGGGCGGCCCAAGCCGCGCCGCCGGGCCCCGCCCCGGCGTCCAGTAGGGTGGCGGGCGAAAAGCGCGGGCGCAGGGCGAGGATCTCTTGCAGGGCCCGGCGTGTCGCGGCGTAGGTGGCCGGCATGCGGGTCAGGGCGTAGGCCAGGGCGTCAGCCTCGTCCTTGACCAGGGCCGAGGAGGCGCGGCCCCGCCGGTAGCCTTCCGAGATCGACCCCGCCCGCTGCGTCAGGCCCCCAGGCGCCCCGCTCCCGAGCGCCCGGCCCTCAAGCGCCAGGTCGACCGCCGCCCTGAGCGCCGCCGGAAGGGCCGGATCCACTCCGCCCTCAGACCTGGCGGGTCTTTACGAGGTCGTCCACCACGGCCTGGTCCGCCAGGGTCGTCGTGTCGCCCAGGCTCGACAGGTCGTTCTCGGCGATCTTGCGCAGGATGCGGCGCATGATCTTGCCGGATCGGGTCTTGGGCAGGCCCGGGGCGAACTGGACGATGTCGGGCGCCGCGAAGGCGCCGATCTCCCGCCGCACCCAGCCCTTCAGGTCGGCCTGCAGGACGTCGGTGGGGGTGACGTCGGCGTTGAGGGTGACGAAGGCGTAGACCCCCTGGCCCTTCACGTCGTGCGGGTAGCCGACCACGGCGGCCTCGGCCACGTCGGCGTGGGCCACCAGGGCGCTCTCGATCTCCGCCGTGCCGAGCCGGTGTCCCGAGACGTTCAGCACGTCATCCACCCGGCCGGTGATCCAGAAATAGCCGTCCGCGTCCCGCCGGCAGCCATCGCCGGTGAAGTACTTGCCCGGATAGGTGGAGAAATAGGTGTCGATGAACCTCTGGTGGTCGCCATAGACCGTCCGCATCTGGCCGGGCCAGGAATCGGTGATGCAGAGGTTGCCGCTGACCGCCCCGTCCAGCACCTGGCCCTCGGCGTCGACGATCTGGAACTTCACGCCAGGCAGGGGACGGGCGCAGGACCCCGGCTTCAGGTCGGTGGCGCCGGGCACGGGGGAGGCCAGGCAGGCGCCGGTCTCGGTCTGCCAGTAGGTGTCGACGATGGGGCAGCGGCCCTCGCCCACCACCCGGTGGTACCAGAGCCAGGCTTCCGGGTTGATCGGCTCGCCCACCGTGCCGATCAGGCGCAGCGAGGCCCGGGAGGTGGACTTCACCGGCGATGGCTGCCGGCGGGACGCGGACGGCTATTACTGGATCACCGGC
>JBJTFE010000362.1:0-2103 GCA_046093265.1 Phenylobacterium sp.
TCGACGCCGATGTAGAGGCTGAGGAGATCCCCCGCCCCGGCCATCATGCCCATGCCGAGGGCGGCCAGGAGGACCAGGACGGGGAACTCGAAGTTGCGGATGCCGCGCCGCTCGAACCAGGCCTGGCCGAGGGGAATGGCGACCATGCTCCCGAGGCAGATCACCACCTGGGCGAAGACCGAGGCGGCGTCCGCCGACAGGGCGCCCGAGAAAGCCTGACCCTGCGGGCCGACCACCGCAGCGACGGCCGAAGCGGCCAGGGCCGCCATGGCGCCCAGGCCGACCAGGCGGTCGGGCCGCGGCAGGTAGGCGCCCAGGACCAGGAGGAAGAGCGCGGCGCCTGCGAGGATCAGCAGCGGCGTGGCGAGGGCGAGGTCAGTGGCGAACATGGCGGTTTCCTTCGGCCTCCGTCACTTGCCGACCGCGGTGCGGAAGGCGTCCAGGAGACCGTCGACCGAACTGGCGGTGATGTTGAAGACGAGGCCCGGTTGGAAGCCCAGCCAGAGGGTGGCGACCACCAGGGGCGCGAAGATCAGGATCTCGCGCAGGTTGACGTCGGTGATGTCCGCCAGGGCGGGATTGGTCATCTCACCGAAGATCACCCGCCGGTAGAGAGTCAGGGCGTAGACCGCCGACAGGATGACCCCGGTCGTGGCGGCCAGGGCCGTCCAGGTCGAGCTGAAATAGACACCGGTCAGGGTCATGATCTCGCCGACGAACCCGGAGGTGCCCGGCAGGCCGACATTGCCCATGGTGAAGAGCAGGAAGATGGCGGCGTAGACCGGCATCCGTTTCACCAGGCCGCCGTAGAAGGCGATCTCACGGGTATGCATTCGATCATAGACCACCCCGACGCAGAGGAAGAGGGCGCCTGAAATGATCCCGTGGCTGAGCATCTGGAAGATGGCGCCCTGCACCCCCAAGACGTCAAAGGAGAAGATGCCCATGGTCACGAAGCCCATGTGGGCGACGGAGGAGTAGGCGATCAGCTTCTTGATATCGGTCTGCCGGAAGGCCACCAGCGAGGTGTAGACGATGGCGATGGCCGACAGGGCGAAGACCAGGGGCGCAAAGGCCTGGGAGGCGTCCGGGAACATGGGCAGGCTGAACCGCAGGAAGCCGTAGCCCCCCATCTTCAGGAGGATGCCCGCCAGGATGACCGACCCGGCGGTGGGCGCCTCGACGTGGGCGTCCGGGAGCCAGGTGTGGACCGGCCACATGGGCATCTTCACCGCGAAGGAGGCGAAGAAGGCCAGCCAGAGCCAGGTCTGCATCCAGGGCTCGAAGCGGAAGGCCATCAGGTCAGGGATCGAGCTGGTGCCCGCCGCCCCGATCATGGCCAGGACCGCCGCCAGCATCAGGACCGAGCCCAGCAGGGTGTACAGGAAGAACTTGAAGGCGGCGTAGACCCGCCGCTTGCCGCCCCAGATGCCGATGATCAGGAACATGGGCGCAAGGCCGAACTCGAAGAAGACGTAGAAGAGCACCAGGTCCAGAGCGCAGAAGACGCCGATGACCAGGGCCTCGAGCATCAGGAAGGCGACCATGTAGGAGGTCACCCGGTTCTCCACCGACTTCCAGGAGGCGGCGATACACAGCGGGGTCAGGAAGGCGGTCAGGAGCACGAACAGGACCGAGATCCCGTCAACGCCCATCCGGTAGTGGAGCCCGGCGAACCAGGGGATGTCCTCGACGAACTGGAAGCCGCCGTTGGCCGTATCGAACCGCAGGGTCAGGAGGACTGAGAGGCCAAGGGTCACCAGGCTGGCGCCGAAGGCGATCCAGCGCGCCAGGTCATCGCCCTGGGGCGAGGCCGGACGGCCGGCGCGCAGGGCCAGGATGAGCGCCGCGCCCAGGACGGGGGCGAAGGTGATGAGCGAGAGGATGCCGGTCATGGTCTCGCCCTCCTCAAGCCCGCCAGGCCCAGAGGGCGAAGGTCAGAAGACCGGCCACCCCGAGCAGCATGACGAAGGCGTAGTGGTACAGATAGCCGGTCTGCAGCCGGCCTGTCCGGCGGCCGAGGGCGTAGGACGCCGCGGAAACGCCGTCCGGACCCAGTCCGTCGATGATCTTCTGGTCCCCGACCTTCCAGAACAGGTCGCC
>JBJTFE010000363.1:0-5722 GCA_046093265.1 Phenylobacterium sp.
TCCCGCGCCCGGCGGATGGCCTCCGGCCACTGCTCGCCCAGCCGGGCGAAGCGCAGGTCCTCGGCGGCGGCCAGCCGGTCCTCCCGGCCCGCCTCCCGCGCCCGGGCGAAGTCCGCCCGCGCCTGCGCCAGGATCCTTTCCTCCCGGCGCGCTTCCTCTCGCGTGTCTTCCGTCATCCGCAGGTCCTCAGGCCATCCAGTCCAGTTGATGTTCGCGGCGGCGGGCCGGGCGCTTCACCGCGCTCCCGCCCCGCCGGTTCAGGGCGTAGAGCCCCAGGGCGTCCGCCGCATGGCTCGCCCCGTCGTGCAGCGGTCCCGACCAGGCGTGCAGGGCCGGGCTCCAGCGCTTGCGATAGGCCCTGAGGCGATCCAGGCCCACGGCGCACCGTCCGGCGTCGAACACCGCCATGGGGATCATCTGGCGCAGGGCCTGGATGCGGTCCTCCGGCGCGGCGGCGGGGGTCACCTCGATCGGGCTCACCCCCAGCCCCGCCAGGGTCTCCAGCCGCGAGCGGCCGTTGGCCCCCAGCTCGCGCACCCGCACGTCGTGCGGCAGGTAGTGGCGGCCATAGACAAAGGGCCGGTCGGCCAGGGCCTGGCGGACAATCGCCTGCAGCCCCTCCCCCGAGGCCTCGAAATAGTCGATCACCCGCACCTCGCGGCCGGCCTCCTGCAGGAACCAGACGGCGGTGGCGTCGTCGATGCCCAGGTCCCAGGCCGTGTCCACCTTGAGGGCGGGATCGTGCGGCACGGCCGTGATCCGCCCGCCCGTCTCCGCCTCCGCCAGGACCGAGCCGTAATAGGCGCCAGGCGCCGGGGCGTCGAAGGCCACCAGGTACTCCGTGGCGAAGCGCGCCCGCCCCTCCTCCGCCGACCCCGTCTCGGCGACCAGGTCCGCCTCCTCCCGGGCCAGCTGCTCGGCGGTGAAGACGTCGGTGTGGGTGGCCGGCGACTTCAGGGTGAACCAGGCCGGGTCCCGGCTGCGGCTTTCGAAGGCCCGCACCGCATGGTTGCGGCCCCTGGGCGTCCAGAGGAAGAGGGCCCAGCCGCCGTTCTCCGCCAGGATCGGGCGCAGGTAGGTCCAGGCCTCGGGCTTGGCCAGGGCCCACTCCGAGAACACCACCCCCAGGGGCGAGGCGCCGACCAGCCGGTCATAGTTGTCCGAGCCCGCCACCTGCCAGACCGCGCCGTTCTTCAGCTCGATCCGCATGTCCCCGCCCCGGGTCGAGGCGCGCAGGGGACGCGGGAAGGCCTCGTCGATCCGCCGCCGGCCGGTGTGCGGGTTCACCGCCTCCCAGATCGCCTTCCGGGCGTGGGCGGCCTCGGGCAGCATGTGCCAGTAGACGCCGGGCCGGGTGACCATCCGGCTCGCCGTCCAGTGAAGGGCCACCTCGTCCTTGCCCCAGCGGCGATGGGCGGCCACGTCGGCCCTCAGGCCCCCGCCCTGCAGGTAGCGCCACAGGTCCAGCTGATAGGGCCTGGGCGTCCAGGTCGTCGGGATCTTCATCAGAACTCCGCCGCCTCCACCACCAGGCCCGGCGGCCAGCCCTCGACCTCGGACACGGAAGCCGCCCGGCCGGGGACTTCCGGCGTCTGCCGGGCCAGGCGTGCGGCCAGCCACTGGCGGGCGGCGATGCGCATGCGCGAGATCTGCAGGGTCTCGGGGCTGGCGGCGTCGGCGATGGCCGTCACCTCGTCGGCCAGCCGCCGCGACTGGGCGTCCAGGGCCGCCGCCAGCATGGCCGCGAACTCCGGCCGCCTCTGGACCCACCACTGCACCGTCGCCAGCGATGGCATGCCCGCCTGGCCGCAGGCCTCGCTCATGGCCGCCCCCGCCGCCACCCGCCCGCAGAAGTCCGCGGCCCGCGACAGGCTGTAGCGCAGGGGGGCCGCCCCCGCCGCGCAGGCGAGGCCGAAGAGGGCCGCAAAGTCGGGGTTCTCGTCCAGCCAGGCCCGCAGGTCGCTCTGGCGCACGTTGAGGGGCGACTCTCTCAGCGAGCGGGGCGCCGCCCCGGTCGCCGTACGGTCGCAGATCAACAGGCCGAGCGCCCGGGAATAGCCTCCCGGCGCGCCGGCGGCGTTCGCCGTCGTCGTGGTCATGAGGTGGAAGATCCCGGAAGGTCAGGCGGGCCGCAGGCGCAGCCCCGGATCAGACCTACATCCTACCCCGGGGATCGCGAGACGCCAAAAATTTCCGCCCCTCCAAATCCACCGCCTTCCAGGGGCAGGTGGCCCTGGGCGAAAGGCCCCGGGGGCGGAGGGGGCCTCGCCACGCCTCAGTCCCGCAGCAGGAGGTCCGGGGCGAGGAACAGCACGGCCTCAAGCCTGCGTAGATGGCGGGCGCCTGGTCAGCCCTAACGTCCACACCATCGGCCAGTTGGTGGAAACGCCAGGACTGCCTTTTGCGCAAACTGGATGCCAGGAGGACGGTGGAAGACCTGTACCGCGAAGTCTCGCAGCGACCACGCTCTGCTCAATCGCACTAAGCCGAAGACGTTGAGCTTGCAGCGCAACGCCTGACAAACGCCATCTCAACTCAAGGGCGCTACGCGCCTGTCAATCCGACAAGACGGCGATGGCGCTCACTTCAAAGCGCAGTTGTGGTAAGACAAAGTTACAGTTTCCGATTGTGGTGCTGGTCGGAAAAGGCGAGTCGGAAAAATATTCGCTGCGAAGATGGCTTACTAACGGGCTATCTGAAATGTCGCAAAGATAAAGTGTTACAGATACAATGTCCTTCATAGAGCCGCCTGCGGCCTCAATAATTTTCTGAACATTGTCAAAGGCAACTCGCACCTGCCCTTCCACATCCTGGGGAATATTCAGATCAGCGGTAGCCCCAACTTGACCGGACACAAACAGCATTCGTCCCGCAGGCGCCGCCAGGCCGTTCGAGTAATTGGAAATCGGCTTGACCACGTCTTCCGGGTTGATTGCTTGAAACATCTCGTTCGCTTCCTTCTAGGTGTTACCCGGCCAATTCCGGCTTCATCGAGCAAATCCAACAAGTCGCTTGGTGGCGCACAGGGCGCCGGCGGCGCGCCACCGGAAATTCGCCGACGCCCAAGGCCACGCGCCTCGAAAGGAGAGATTATTATGACAGTCATCATTTTTTAAGGGACCCTGGCGTTTGGGTAGATTGAAGCGCGGGGGAGCGCCCCGTGGTTGCCAACTCGCGGCGCGAAGAGCCCGAGCGAGCTCACGAACGGCGCCCGCTCCTAAGGCCCGACCGACTCCTGACCACCGCAAGATCCCGACCCGCCTTGGTCAAAGGCTGGAGGCAAGGCCATTCCTGGGAGAATGTAAGGGGTTGCCTCAGCAATCAATATGAGCTCGATCTGGTAAGAGACATGACATTCATGCTGCGCGTGGAGGCAACCCGTAGATGGAAAATTTCTCCCCTATACATTCGAATAAAACTTCATACATGTCTAAATTCGTGGAAGAATTAGAAAATCTCTAGGCACTATTTAATGATAAGGTCCGCATTACCCATTCTCTCTTGAATAATAACAAGACAGAAAACGTCTGACCAACATTGACGCCAACGACTATTCATAATGGGCCGTCACCAATGTTTCGACCCTGGGCCTGCATCCCTAGGGCTTGGCGCTGGGTATCAAGTCCTGGCCCAATTCAAAGAAGTGGCCTTTTCGCCAGATCAATGCAAGAAGGGGAATGGTAGGGAAACTCGCGTCACAGACCTAAGGTTCGCTGACGCTCCGTACAATCGCAACATAAGATTCAGCTGAGGATTCGTGGCGCGACCAAAGGGCGATTACGACGCAAGAAGAGCCGATGTTGCGGCCGCGACCTGGCGCGTCATAGGGCGTGATGGCCTTGACGGCGCCAGCCTCAGGAAGATCGCTTCAGAACTTAATTTCACCACTGGCGTGCTTGGTCATTACTTCCGAAACAAGGATGAGCTGATCATGTTTGCGATGACCGAATTTTACGACCGTCTGATTGCGACCATGACTGAGGCGGCGGCAAAAGAAACGAATGCTGTTGATCGACTCCTGACGGCGGTCGTCGAGCCCTTGCCGCTCGACAAATCCCGCGCGGTCGGATGGCGCATCCTCCTCTCATTCATGAGCCATGCGTTAGTCAAACCCGAAATGCGGCGCAGCTATCTGCGCATGTACCGCTCATTGATCACCTATGTGACGGGACTGATCACGGAGGTGCAGGACGCGGGCGCGATGTCAAAAGACCGAAACGCCGAGGACGAGGCGCGGCGGCTCGTCGCTATCGTCGACGGCCTTGGCTTCAGCGCCATCGTACATCCGGGCCACTTCGACGTTGGTGAGGCGATCGCCGCCGTCGAGAGTTACATCGACCGCGTCCTGCTCGTCAGAGATAACTAGCCCGCGACTGAGGCCCATTGCTCTCGCCCCCCGATTATTATAATGACTGTGATCGTAACGAACCGAAGGGCTCGGCATGCAGTTTTTCAAAATCGATCCTGAACAGTCTGAAAAGGCGCAGGCGGCGGCCGCCGCGAACGGAGTTGAGCTGCCTGAGGTCATGAAGCGGCAACTGGCCAACCAGTTCCACATGCTGATGATCGTGAAAGGCTTTCCGGCGACAACCAGCGCGCAGGCCTGGTCCCCCGATGCCGATCATTTCAAGCAATGGATGCGCGATAACATCCCGCCCCCGACGCTTGATCATGCCGGCGTGCAGACCATGCGGTTCACCTATGATGCAATGGCCCCGCGTCCCTTACGTCCCTACACGGTGAAAGGCGCCTTCATCGACGACCTGGCGGTCGAATGGGTGATGGCGGAAGGGGCGCGATCCGATCACCGGATATTGAACCCCCACGGCGGAGCGTTCGTCAGCGGCTCCAAGCAATCTCACAGAGGAATGGCATTCCTGTTGTCGGAGGTTACCGGGGCTGCAGTCCTGCTCTTCGAGCATCGCCTCGCGCCCGAGCATCCGGCGCCTGCTGCGCTCGACGACACTATGCAGGCCTATCGATGGATGTTGGAAAATGGCCCCGACGGGCCGGAACCAGTTCGTAACTTTGCCCTGATCGGAGACAGCGCGGGCGGAAACCTGACCTGTGCGGGGATGATGCGGGCGCGCGATGAGGGCTTGCGCTTGCCAGCCTGCGCCGTCGGCATGTCATGCTGGAACGATATGGCGGGCAAGAGCCCTTCGCGTCAGACCCGGATCGACCTGGACCCGTTCCTGAATCCACCTTTGATGCAATTCTGCGCCAGCCAATATGTCGGCGACGGCGACCCTACCGATCCTTCAGTTTCGCCGGTTTACGGCGACTATAGGGACCTGCCGCCGATCCTGTTTCAGGTTGGCGACCATGAAATCCTGCTCGACGATACGGTGCGCTCGCACGAACGCGCCCTCGAAACCGGTTGCCAGTCTACGCTCGAAGTCTGGCCAGGCATGTTCCACACATGGCAGTTCTGGGCGGATGTCGTGCCGGAGGGGCGGCAAGCGGTCGACCGGCTGGGAGCCTTTGTCAGGAAGCACTGGGGATGACCGCGGGCCGCAACGCCGGGGCTGAGCAACTGCGCGCTTTCATGAGCGAGAAGCTCGGTACGCGACATTCGCTGAGCTAGTGGATTGACCGGAACAAAAGAGTCCGAATTGGGATTCCCTTGGACGGTCTGGCATGCGAGTCTTGGGCATGCGCAAGGACATCAACTTCACTGTATCCGCCGCCGACGGGCGCCGGTTGCGTGCCATCGTGGCTG
>JBJTFE010000364.1:0-2029 GCA_046093265.1 Phenylobacterium sp.
CTGCGCCGGCCTGGTCTTTCCGGTGAACATCAATGCGCCCTTCGTGCTCGGCGCAGCGCTGGTGGCGCCGGCGATCTTCCTCGCCCTTTCCGTGAGCCGGCGGGCGCCCCCCCTGCCCCGATAGCGGGACGCCGGAAAAACCGCCCCAATGCCCGTCCTGTCTTTGGCGCGGAAGGTTGACGGACATTTTTGTATGCACATAAAATAAATGGATATCGAGTTCGATCCGGCGAAGAGCGAACGGAACCGGCGTGAGCGCGGCTTTGGCTTTGAAGACGCCGTCGGGTTCGATTTCACCACGGCGCTGATCTGGGTCGACAGCCGACGCGCCTACCCCGAGACGCGCTACGCCGCCTTGGGATTCGTGCAAGGCCGGCTACACGCCCTGGTGTTCATGGAAACAAAGGCGGGGATTCGTGTGATCAGCTTCCGGAAGGCCAATGCAAGGGAGATCAGACTTCATGCCCGCCACCGATAGAGCTTCCCGGCCCGACGCCGACAATCCGGAGTGGACCGAGGCCATGGCCGCCGCCGCCGTGAGGCTTGAGGCCCTTCCCGAAGGCCTGCAGCGAAAGCTCCGCGGACGCCCGAGAGCGGCGGTCACCAAGCAGCGGACCACGCTCCGACTTTCACGCGAAGTCCTCGAACAGTTCCGGGCCACGGGCCCCGGCTGGCAGACCCGGATCGACGCCGCGTTGATGGACTGGCTGGAGGGTCGGGGTCGTCTGGGTTAACGTCGGTTCTGGCCTCTGGGTATGAACCAGCAGCCTGAAGAACTGACGGTGACGAGCCATGCCGCTTACCGTTGTGCAGTCCGCCTTGCTCGCGGCCATCGAGCAGACGCTGTGGAACGATCCCCGGATCGACGGCCTTTGGCTTTCAGGCAGCCTTGGGCGGGGCGGCGGCGACGACTACAGCGACGTTGACGTCATCGCGCGCGTGGGAGACCCGCCGGCAAGCCGTATCGGGCGGGAGTATGCCGAGCGGGCTGGTGAGATCGTCCCTGTCGTACTGGTCAATCTTCTGTTCGGCGACCGTGTCCTTAACGTCGTTACCCGGACATGGGAGAGGTTTGACATCCTCTTTCTCGAGCCGCCAGAGCTGCAAATGCACGACTCCGCCCGGCTGACCCAGATCTTCAACCGCGGAGCCTCCGGACCGCCGATGCAGGTTCGGATTGACTATCAGCCGTCGCCTGAGACGATCCTCAAGATCGTCAATGAGCTCCTGCGGGTCCTCGGGCGCTTCCCGGTCGCCGTGGGTCGCGGGGAGTGGCTTTTGGCGCAGGCTGGCATGGAACTCCTTCGGCGCCTGACAATCGACCTGATGCTTGAGGAGAATCGCCTGTCTACCGCTGATCGCGGAGGCGCCCTGCATCTCAACACGCTCCTTACCACCGAACAGCGTCAGGCGCTCGAGGGCCTCCCTGCCGTCACTGCCGACCGGGACAGCGCCTTTGCCGGCAATCGGGCCGTGGCGGCTCTGTTCCTGCCCCGAGCACGGCGACTTGCCGCCGAGGTGGGCGCCGCTTGGCCAGACGCATTCGAGGCGGCGACCCGGGACCAGCTCAAGCTTCGCATTGGCTTCTCGCTGCCCTGAGCGGCTTGTCCAACCCCAAAGCTGGATCCGCTGGGGCTTGCCCCGGCGACCCTTTTGGCGTACTCCCCCGCCCCTTCGGAGGCGCCTGGCCAAAGGCATGCCAGGGCGGCTCATCAATACGCCAGAGGACGGGGCCGGAAGGTTCCGACGTGAAATGCCGAAACTGAAGACGAAGTCGGGGGCGAAGAAGCGCTTCAAGCTCACCGCCACCGGCAAGCTCAAGGCCGGGGTGGCTGGCAAGCGCCACCGCCTGATCAGCCACAACGCCAAGTACATCCGCCAGAACCGCGGCACGAAGGTGATGACCGAGGCCGACGCCAAGATCATTCGTATCTTCCTGCCCTACGGCCTTTGATCGGAGAACCTGACGCATGGCACGTGTAAAGAGGGGCGTCACCGCCCACGCCCGCCACAAGAAGGTTCTTGAGAG
>JBJTFE010000365.1:0-10065 GCA_046093265.1 Phenylobacterium sp.
TCGACATGGGCGTTCATGGAGGAGCTCCTAGGGATCAGGACGTCAGGCGCGGGATTGGGCGGCGGCTTCGCGGATGGCGGCGCGGATGCGCTGGTAGGCGCCGCAACGGCAGATATTGCCATCCATGGCGGCGTCGATGTCGGCGTCCGAGGGATTGGCGTTGCCGGAGAGCAGGGCGACCGCGCTCGTGATCTGGCCGGACTGGCAGTAACCGCACTGCGGGACGTCCAGTTTCACCCAGGCCTCCTGGACGGGGTGGGTTCCGACGAGGCCCTCGATGGTTGTGATCTTCACGCCGGCGAGGGCTCCGATCGGCAGCGAACAGGAGCGAACCGGCGCGCCGTCGGCCAGCACCGTGCAGGCGCCGCACTGTCCGATGCCGCAGCCGAACTTTGGCCCGGTCAGTCCGACTTCGTCGCGCAGGACCCAAAGAAGCGGGGTGTCCGCTCCGGCCTCCGCCTGAACCGCTCTACCGTTGATCTCGAGACTCGTGGCCATGTCAGACTCCCTGAAGCGCTGCGAGGGCGGAGTATCTTAACGACGCTCAGGCGGCGCTGTATAGTGTGCGTCCAGATTCCGGAGTTCACCCCATGCGCCCCTCCAGGCCATTTACCGCCCTGACACTCTCCGCCGGCCTGCTGGCTTCAACCCTGGCGTCCGCCGGGCCCGCCGCCGCTGATGGGGTGAAGGTCTTCAATCTTCAATGCCGCACCTGCCACGCCGCCAAGAGCACCGTCGCAGGCCCGTCCCTGAGCGGTGTCGCTGGCCGGCGCATCGCCGGTCTTTCCGACTTCGCCTATTCCCAGGCCCTGAAGGGTAAGGGCGGGGTCTGGACTGACTCCGCCCTTGACGCCTACCTCGCGGCGCCCGGCAAGTTCGCTCCGGGCGGCCGGATGATCACCGCCGTGGCGGCGCCTGCCGACCGCGCGGCCGTGATCGCCTACCTGAAGACCCTGAAGTAGTCCGTCCGGCGCCGATATTGGACGTCTTCCCCGCCTTTTATCCCCTCGCCGGACGCCGCATCGGCCTCGTCGGAGACGGCGAAGGGCTTCAGGCCCGGCTCCGGCTCCTGGCGAACTCCCCGGCCGAGCTGGTGGTCATGGAGATTGACCAGGCGGGGTCGGCGGAGAGCTGGTCGGGCATGATCCTCGGGTTCATCGCTCATCCGGATGCGGAGCTGACCGTCGGCGCGGCACAGGCCGCTCGCGCGGCCGGCGTTCCGGTCAATGTCATGGACCGGCCGGCGCTCTGTGACTTCACCGTACCCGCCCTGATCGACCGCGGCGCTCTGGTGGCCGCCTTCGGGACCGGCGGCGCCTCGCCCCTGGTCGCGGCGCGCCTGCGGTCCGAGCTTGAGCCGCGCGTGCCGGAGGGGCTTGGCCTTCTGGCGCGCTTCCTGGATGACCACAAGGCGGAGCTGAGGCGGCGCTGGCCCGACCCCGCCGACCGGCGCGTCGTACTGTCCGGGCTGATGGAGGGGCCCGTGGCAGAGGCTGTGCTGGAAGGCCGGTCGGCGGCGGAGCTTGCGAACCTTCTGGCCGCGGCCCTGGACGGAGCGCCGCCACCCGAGGGCCGCCTCTACGCCGTTGCGCCGTCGACGCCTCCGGATCTCTTGTCGCTGCGGGCCCTGAGGGTTCTGTCGGCGGCCGACGTCCTGGTGGCCAGTCCTGGGCAGGGCGAGGCCATCGCCGTCCTGGCCCGGCGCGAAGCCCGGCGCCTCACGCCTCCGGAAGCCGACGCCGCACGGATTTCAGGTCTTCTGGCCGAAGGCCGTACGGTCATCCTGCTGGCCGAGCCCGGACCCTGGCGGGACGCAGGCCTGTCGCCCGAGCCCCTGCCGGTCGCCGCCAGGATCTGAAACAGCCCGCCGCCTCAGTGATGCAGGGACCGGCCCCGGGTTTCGGGCAGGAACAGCAGGCAGGTCACCACCGAGAGAAGCGTGAAGGCGAAGGGATACCAGAGACCCGAGTAGATGTTCCCGACGCCGATCACGATGGCGTAGGCGAAGAAGGGCACGAAGCCGCCGATCCAGCCGGTGCCGATGTGGTAGGGCAGGGACATGGCGGTGTAGCGCACCCGGGTGGGGAAGAGCTCCACGAGGCAGGCGGCGATCGGGCCGAACAGAGCGGTGGCGGCGATGACAAAGACCATCATGACGCCCAGGACGCCCGCCATGTTGATCCGCGCCGGGTCCGCCTTGGCCGGGTAGCCGGCGGCGGCGAGTGCGGCCTTGACCTCCGCCTCGACCTGGGACCGGACCGCCTTGACTTCTGCGGCGGGAAGCCCGGCGGCGGAGCGCGAGGCGATCTCCGTCCCGCCCACCCGAACGACGGCGCCAGAGCCCGTAGCGGCGTGCTGGTTATCGTAGGAGACCCCGGCGTTCGCCAGGATGCTGCGGGCGATGTCGCAGGACGAGACGAAGACCTTCTTGCCCACCGGGTCGAACTGGAGCGAGCAGTCCGCCGGGTCCGCCAGAACCACCACCGGGGTCTTTGCCTGCGCCTCCGCCAGAGCGGGATTGGCGAACTGGGTCATCAGATGGAAGCCGGGGAAATAGGCCGCCAGCATCAGGGTCATGCCGAACAGCATGACGGGCTTGCGTCCGACCCGGTCGGAAAGAGCGCCGAACACGACGTAGAAGACCGCGCTGACCGCAGTGGCGATCATCAGGACGATGTTGATGGTCTCGGGGGCGACCTTCAGGAACTTGTCGAGGAAGGTCTGGGAGTAGAAGAAGGCCGTGTACCAGACCGCGCCCTGGGCCGACATGACCGCGCACAGGGCCAGGATGACCAGCTTGAGGTTCTTCCACTGGCCGAAGGCCTCGGCGTAGGGGGCCTTGGAGGCGCCGCCTTCGTCCTTGAGCTTCTGGAAGGTCGGGCTCTCGGTGAGCTTCATGCGCATGAAGATCGACACGAGCAGCAGGCCGGCCGAGAACAGGAAGGGGATACGCCAACCCCAGGCGTCGAACGCCTCGGGACCAAAGAAGTGGCCCACCGTCACCCGTGTCAGGAGGATCACGAACAGGGCGGCGAAGAGTCCGAAGGCGGCGGAGGTCTGAACCCAGCTTGTGGCCCGACCGCGCCCGTTGTCCGGGGCGTGCTCGGCCACGTAGATGGCGGCGCCTCCGTACTCCCCACCCAGAGCGAAACCTTGCAGTATGCGCATCAGGACCAGCAGGGCGGGCGAGATCAGTCCAGCCTGGCTGTAGGTGGGCAGAAGACCGATCGCGACTGTCGCCACCCCCATGAGAACCACGGTGAAGAGGAAGGCCCCCTTGCGCCCGACCTTGTCGCCGATCCGGCCGAACACCAGGGCGCCGACGGGCCGGAAAAAGAACCCCGCCCCGAAAAGCGCGAGGGCGGCGATATAGCCAGCGGTCTCAGGCAGGCCCGTAAAGAAGACTTTCGAAATGACCGTGGTCAGGCTGCCGAAGACGAAGAAATCATACCACTCGAAGGTGGTGCCCGCCGCCGATGCGCCGACCACCGTCCTCAGGGACGGTTGCTCCTGGGCGCCTTTCGCCTTTTCGCCGGGCGTGGTGCTTCCCGCTTCCGACATGTCTTCTCCCCCTGTCGACCGCCGCGTCTCCGGCGGTTAGGTTGTTACGATCGCGGAATTCAACCGGATCAGAAGGCGTTTTCGCCGGTGATCGCCCGCCCGAGGATCAGGGCGTGGACATCATGGGCGCCCTCGTAGGTGTTGACCGTCTCCAGGTTCGAGGCGTGGCGCATCACGTGATACTCGCCGCTGATGCCGTTGCCGCCATGGATGTCGCGGGCCTCGCGGGCGATGGCCAGGGCCTTGCCGCAGTTGTTGCGCTTCATCAAGCTGATCGCCTCGGGCACCCAGGCGCCCTGGTCGATCAGGCGGCCCAGGGCGAGCGCACCCTCGAAGCCCAGGGCGATTTCGGTCTGCATGTCGGCCAGCTTTTTCTGCACCAGCTGGCGCGCGGCCAGGGGCTTGCCGAAGACCTTTCGGGTCGAGACGTAGTCGCGGCTGGCGTGCAGGCAGAAGTCGGCGGCGCCCATGGCGCCCCAGGCGATGCCGTAGCGCGCCTTGTTGAGGCACGAGAACGGCCCGCGCAGGCCGGAGACGCCCGGCAACAACCGGTCGTCGGGCACGAAGACGTCCGAAAGCGCGATTTCACCGGTGATGGAGGCGCGAAGGGATAGCTTGTTCTTGATCTGCGGCGTGGAGAAACCCTCCGAGCCCCGGTCGACCAGGAATCCGCGGATGGCGCCGTCCAGCTTGGCCCAGACCAGGGCGACGTCGGCGATCGGCGAATTGGTGATCCACATCTTTGCGCCGTTGAGGATGTAGCCGCCCTTGGTCGGCGTGGCGGTCGTGCGCATGGAGGCTGGGTCGGAACCGCCGTCCGCCTCCGTCAGACCGAAGCATCCGACGATCTCGCCCCGCGCCATGCCGGGAAGATAGCGCTGGCGCTGGGCCTCCGAGCCGAAGGCGTGGATCGGGTACATGACCAGCGAGGACTGCACGCTCATGGCCGAACGGTAGCCGGAATCGATGGCCTCGATCTCGCGGGCGATCAGACCGTAGGCGACATGATTGACGCCGGCGCACCCGTAGGCCTCCGGCAGGGTCGGTCCGAGGAGGCCCAGAGCGCCCATCTCGGTCATGATTTCACGGTCAAACCGCTCTTCAGCATAGGCCGACACCACCCGGGGCAGCAGCCTCTCGCGGGCATAGGCCCGGGCCGACTCCCACACCATGCGCTCCTCGTCGGACAGTCGCGAGGCGAGGTCCAGGGGGTCTTCCCAGCTGAAGGTCTTGGCTTCGGCGCCGGAATCGAGGGCCATTTGCGTCTCCTGCAGTCGTTCGCAACGCCTTATGCGATGGATTCCGCCCGGGGTGTAGGCGCCAATTCGCCTTCAGCGGCCCCTGGCGACAAAGGGACCGTTCCGGAAACCCTCGGAGGCCTTCCCATAGAGGAAGGGTCGCCCGTCCTCGGTCTCGACACGTCCTCCCGCCGCCGCGAGGACGGCGTGACCGGCGGCGATGTCCCACTCCATGGTCGAACCGAGACGCGGATAGATGTCGGCGGCGCCCTCGGCCAGACGGCAGAACTTTATCGAGGAGTCCATCGCCTCGGCGTGGTGGAAACCAAAACGGTCTCTCAAGCCCTGAAGGGTCTCGGCCTTCATGGTGTGGCTGATCAGCGCAACGGCGGCGCCTGAAGGCCAGACCCGCGCAGACACCAGGACCGGCGCGCCTCCATGGGTGCGCTTCAGAGCTCCCGCCTCACAGGTGAACCAGGTCTCGCAGGTGGCCGGCGCCGTAACCGCGCCGGCGATTGGAACGCCGGCGACAACAAGGCCGATATTGACCGTGAAGTTGGGGTCGCCGCGAACAAAGGCCTTGGTCCCATCGATGGGATCGACCAGCAGGAAGGTTCCGCCAATCCGCTCCGGCGCCCCGAAGACGCTGGCATGCTCCTCCGAGACGACCGGCAGGTCCGGGAGCAGACGGGCCAGGCGCTCCAGTATCATCGCCTCGGCTCTGTGATCGGCCTCCGTGACCGGGCTGTCGTCCGCCTTCCTGTGCACCGCGACGCTGCTGTTCCAGAGGGGGCGGACCAGATCCCCCGCCGCCTCGCAGATGTCGGCGAGCGCGGTCCCGATACGGGCGTCCAGGTTCTGCATGGGGCGGTCTTTCCGTTGGTGATCCCGTCCTAAATGCCCCGGGCGGTTTCCCAAAGCGGCAAATCAGGACAAGGATCGCCGCGTCATGACCGACGCGTCCGCTCTTGAACCGCAGGACTCCAGATACCGCGCCGCTGCGCCCGGCGCTGCGGAAGTCGCGGCGTTTCTGGCCGCGCGGATGTGCCACGACTTCATCAGCCCCGTCAGCGCCATGGTCAGCGGCCTGGACCTGCTTGAAGACCCGTCCGCCCAGGACATGCGCGACGAAGCGATGGGCCTGATCGGCGCCTCGGCGCGAAAGCTCTCGGACCTGCTGGGATTCTGCCGGGTCGCTTTCGGTGCGTCGGCTTCGGCGGAAACCTTCGATCCCCGGGACCTTCAACGCCTCACCGAGGGGCTTTTCCGGCATATGCGCGCCGAGCTGGACTGGCAGGTGACGGCGCCCGCCCTGCCGAAGCCAGCGGCCCGAGCTGTTCTGAATCTGTCCCAGCTGGCCGGCGCCGCCCTGCCGACCGGTGGCGTCGCCCACGTCCAGGCCGAGGAGCACGAAGGATTTGTCCTGATCCGCGCGCGCGCCGACGGCGGCCGCGCCAGACTGCGGCCGGAAGTCATGAACGGGCTCCTCGGGCGTCCCCTGGGCGAGGGCCTGCACGGGCACTGGGTTCAGGCCTACTTCGTCCACCTCTTCGTAACGGACGCCGGAGGGAGCGTTCGTGTGGACGAAAGCGAGGCCTCCGTCGATTTCCTGGCCGCGGTGCCGGCGTGAACTGCACCGGGCGGGTTTTCAGCGCCGCGACGTCATCCCGACAACGTAGCGAAATACCCCTGCCGCGAACCTCGGACTGCGAAGCGCGCTCAGACTGATCGCCGTTGCAGCCGCCGCAGCGACCATGGCGAGGACGGGCCTCTGCCGCGCCAACGCCAGGAGCTCCGCGCCAAGATCGGCGCCCTCCGGAGTGGCCGGTCGTCGTGGCCTCAAGCTGTTGGAGAGCAGCAGGCACATTCCCGCTATGAAAAGGAAAATGAAGCAGGTCGCCGCCACCGCCGCCGCTGCGCCGGCGGCGCCGAGTGCCGGAAGCAGGGCGGCGTAAAGGGCCAGGGCCAGGGCGACGATGAAGACTCCGGACGCGGCCGCCAGTGCGGCGACTCCGCAGACCACGAGAAGCAGGCGGCCGGGCCTCAACGGCCGCGCCCGCCGGCCAGAAGCAGGCCGATGAGAACGCCCACCCCGAGGGCTATGCCTGTAGCCGTCAGCGGCCGCTTCCGAACCTTGCCTGCGACATAATGCTGCGCCTCGTCGAGCTGGTCCTTCGCCTCTGACGCATAGGCCCTGGCCTGGGTGCGGATTTCCTCGATGCCCTCGGCGACCGCCTTTTCGACCCGACGGGCCGCCTGAGCGAACTCGCGTTCGGCCTGCTCAACCGCGTCCTCGGCGGCGTCGACGGTGGACTTTGCGGCCGAGCGTGCGGCGCGGACGGCCTTGTCGGCTGGGGTGGCGGGCATAGGGAACCTCCTTGAAGCTGTCGCGCCTTTGCGCCCGGCAGACATGGCTGCTTCCCCGGCGACATTCAAGCTCCGGGGAATCCCGATGGTGGCCCCCACGGAGGGCTGCGCGCTCAGGGCGACGGCGTTTCGGTTCCCTCAAGAAGAATGCGGATCATGGCCGGCGGGGCGCTTCGGTCCTGGATCATGAACATATGGCCGCCGTCGAAGAAGCGCAGCACTGACCCCTTCAGCGCCAGCGCCAGGTTCAGCTGGCTCTGAGGGGGCGCGATCCCGTCAAAGCGCCCGGCGGCGATGAGGACAGGGACATCGACGGCGGGCAGGGCTTCCCAGACGTCGTGTCCGGCGCGGGCCTCAATCTGCCTCCGGGCGCCCATCTCCCGCCCGGGCTCGCCGGCGAAGGGATCGGTGGCCGTCTGGGCGATGGCCGCGGCGTACCGCTCGGGATTGGCCTCCGCCCAGGCGGTATCCAGGCGGGTGTCGCTGATCGGCAGAAGGTGACGTGCGCGCGTCTCGCCTTTCAGGCGGCCGATTTCATGGAAGGGGAAGGATGCCCCTCCGGCGCCCCCCGGAGAGGTGCAGGCAAGGACCAGCCGCCGGACGCGCTTCGGATGCCTGACGACGAGGTTCTGGGCCACCATGCCGCCAAAGGAGACGCCGACCACCAGGGCGTCATCCCATCCGAGGGCGTCCATCAGGCCGGCAGCGTCGTCGGCGTAATCGGCCATGCTGTAGGGACGGTCCGGCTTCTCCGTCTGACCCAGACCCCTCTGGTCGTAGGCTACGAGGTCGAAGCGCCGGGCGAAGGGCCCGTCCAGCATGTTGGGTCGGACCCGCAGATCTCCGCCGGTGCCGGAGATGAACAACAGTCGCGGTCCCTGGCCGATGCGCTCGTAATGGACGTCGAGCCCGTCTGCGATGGCGCGCGGCATGGCTCAGTCCCGGTGGATCGGGTCGATCCACCGAACCTCGCGGGGCGGCTCGACCGGCTCGATATCCAGGTTGACGACCACCGCCTCCCCGTCACTGCGAACGAGGACGCACTCGAGGGTCTCCTCGCTGGAGGCGTTGACTTCCTGGTGGGGGACGAAGCGCGGGACATAGATGAAGTCCCCGGGCCCTGCCTCGGCGGTGAACTCCAGCCGTTCGCCCCAACGCATCCTCGCCCGGCCGCGCACAACATGGATCACGCTTTCCAGAGGCCCGTGGTGATGGGCGCCCGTTCCGGCGCCGGCATGGATGTGAACCGTCCCGGCCCACAGCCGGCGCGCCCCGACCCGGGCGAAGTCAATGGCCGCGGCGCGGTTCATGCCAGGGATCTGGGGGGTGTTAACGTCCAGCGCGTCGCTCCGCACCACCCGGACGCCCGTGGCCTCCCATCCATCCGCCGGAATCCCTTCCTCCGACATCTTCGTCTCCCGCCGAATTCGTGTAGTCTGGCATGCAGCGCCAGAAGCGCCCCGACCGTAACCCCGTTCCGGCTCCGGCCTCGCCGTCGCCGGTGAAGGAAGCCCGCCGTGTGGCCAGAGTTCCAGCAGCCGGACGTCTCCGGCCCCGAAGGTGACAGAGTCTCGCGCCCCTGGAGCGCGGAGGTTTCGGATTCAGGCCATGCCGCCATGTGCAGCTGCGGCGCCTGCGCCCTGCGCGTCGGCGAGGGCGAGGCTGGACCCGCCTACGCTTACCTTAACCTCGGTGACCGGGGCGGGACCGCCTCCAATGGCAAGACAAGCTTTACTCTCGACCAGGCGGTCAACCGACTGACGGGCGGGGAGGGCGGATGGGGAAGCCTTGGCCAGCCCTTCGTCGCCACCTACGCCTTCCGGTCCTCCGCCCCCATCAATATGCCCAATGAGACCAGTGGCTTCACGCGCTTCAACGCCGCCCAGATCCGCCAGACGGAGCTGGCCCTGCAGGCCTGGTCCGACGTCGCCCGGATCAGTTTTGTCCGGGAGGGTTCCGGCGAGACGGGCGAGGCGGCCTATTCCGATCAGGCGATTATGTTGTTCGCCGGCTATACTGACGGTCCTGAAGGCGCTGCGGCCTTTGCATACTATCCAGGCTCCACCAGCTTCGCCGCCGCTTCAGGGGACGTCTGGGTCGACATCACGGCGAGCTACAACCTCCAGCCCCTGGCCTCGAACTACGGCGGCATGGTCCTTGTGCACGAGATCGGTCACGCGATCGGCCTTGCGCACCCGTCCACCTATCCCGCCACCGGATCGGCCAGCTACGGCGCCGACGCCAGCTATTTCGAGGACAGCCGGCAATACACGGTGATGAGCTACTTCGGCGGCTTCAACACCGGCGCCAACCTGCCCGGCTTCTCCGCCGTGCCCCTCCTCGACGACATCGCGGCCGTACAGTTCATGTACGGGGCGAACATGACCACCCGGACCGGGGACACGGTTTACGGCTTCAACTCCAACGCCGGTCGGCCCTGGTTCGAGGCGACGACGAGCGCCTCCATCATGCAGTGGGCGGTCTGGGACGCCGGGGGCAGAGACACCTTCGATTTCTCCGGCTACGCCAGCAACCAGGTCATCGACCTGAGGGCCGGCAACTTCTCGGACGTCGGCGGCTACCGCGGCAATGTGGCCATCGCTCGCGGCGTGGACATCGAGAACGCCATCGCCGGTTCCGGGGCGGACCTGATCACCGGCAACACCCTGGCCAACCGCCTGACCGGCGGCGGCGGCTCGGACACGGTTTACGGTCTTGAGGGCAATGACACTCTCGTCGAGACCTCCGGCTCCAACTACCTGCGCGGCGACGCGGGCGACGACTCGGTCTCCGGCGGCTCGGGCTTCGACGACATCAACGGCAACATGGGCAATGACACCGCCTACGGAAACGACGGCGACGACTGGGTTGTGGGCGGCAAGGACAACGACCTGCTCTT
>JBJTFE010000366.1:0-8657 GCA_046093265.1 Phenylobacterium sp.
TGAGGTGCACGGGACCTGCGATCCCCGGTTCGAAGGCGTCCGCAAGACCTTCGCCGGCAACCTGGAGAGCGGGGCCGACGTCGGCGCCTCCTTCGCCGTCACCATGAACGGCGAGATGGTCGTCGACCTCTGGGGCGGCTGGGCCGACGAGGGCAGGACCCGGCCCTGGGAGACCGACACCCTGGTCAACGTCTATTCGACCACCAAGACCATGACGGCCCTCACCGCCCTCCTCCTCGCCGACCGCGGCCAGCTCGATGTCCACGCCCCCGTCGCCAGGTACTGGCCGGAATTCGCCGCCAACGGGAAGTCCGCCGTCACCGTCGCCCACCTGATGAGCCATTCCTCGGGTCTGTCCGGCTGGAAGGAGCCCCTCACCGTCGAGGACCTCTACGACTGGGAGACGGTCACCGCCCTCCTAGCCGCCCAGGCGCCCTTCTGGGAGCCGGGGACCGCCCCGGGCTATCACGGCATGACCCAGGGCTTCCTGGTGGGCGAGGTGGTGCGCCGCATCACCGGCGCCAGCCTCGGGACCGTCTTCCGCACAGAGATCGCCGAGCCCCTGGGCGCCGACTTCCACATCGGCCTGCCCGCCAGCGAGGACCACCGGGTCGCCGAGCTCATCCCGCCCCCGCCGGGCCAGGGCATGGCCGAGGGCGACGACCTGCCCGAGCTCACCGCCAACATGTCCAACAATCCCCGGGTCGAGGTGTCCGAGACGCGCACCCGCGCCTGGCGCGGCGCCGAGATCCCTGCCGCCGGCGGCCACGGCAACGCCCGCGCCATCGCCCGGGTCCACGCCCTTCTCGCCAACGGCGGCGAGGTGGACGGCCGCCGCTACATGTCCGAGGCCGGCTGCCGCCGCGCCCTGGAGCTGCAGGTCGAGGGGCAGGACCTCGTCATGCACATCCCCGCCCGCTTCGGCCTCGGCTTCGGCCTCGCGGGCGCCTCCATGCCCACGCCCAACCCCAACACGATCTTCTGGGGCGGCTATGGCGGCTCCCTCGCCATCATCGACATGGATGCCCGCACCGCCTTCGGCTACGCCATGAACCGCATGGCCCCCACCACCACCGGCGACATGCGCGGCTTCGGCCTCATCATGGAGGTCTGGACGGCGGGATAGGTGCTGTCCCCTCGCCGCTGACCCCCTCCGGCCCGCTTCGCGGTCCACCTCCCCCTGGAAGGTGGAGGAATTAAAATCACTTAATTGCTCCCCATCAGGGGGAGCTCCCTGCGAAGCGGGTTGAGGGGGTGCAACGGCCTTCCCGCCAGGCCTCATTCATCCCAGGGATTGATCACAGCCAGGCCCGCGGCGTTGAACGCGCTGGTGTCCCGGGAGGCCACGGCGAAGTCGTTCGCCGCCGCGATCGCGGCGATATAGCCGTCTGGGGTCGGGAACCCCCGCCCCGCCGCGCGGGCCCGGACCGCCAGGTCGGCGTAGCGCCGGGCCGCCACTGCATCGAAGGGCAGGACACGGTCGGCGAACATGTCCAGCAGGCCGTCGACCCCGGCCGCGAGCAGGGTCTTCCGCCGCCCTTCCGCCAGGACGCCGATGCCGAACAGGAGCTCGGCGACGGTGACGCTGGACAGGAACAGGGTCTCCGCCACCTGGGCGTCCAGCCAGGCGTGGACTGACGGGTGGGGCTCCGGCTTGATCGCCTCGGAAACCACATTGGTGTCGAGGAGGATCATCCCCGGAGCCCCGTCATTCAAACCCCATGGGCTCGGCGGGGCGCCGGTCCCGGACCTTTTCGAGGGCGTGCTCGAGGGCCCCGACGTCGTCATTGGTCAGGCCCATCCGCCGGCTGGCCTCGGACAGGGCCGTGCCGAGCTTAAGGCGGCCGTCGGGCCGCACGGCGGCCTCAAGTATGGCGCGCATCTCGGCTTCGGTGCTGCGATCATGAAGGGCCGCCCGGACCTTCAGGGCGCGATGCACCTCCTCGGGCAGGTTGCGGATGGTGACTGCGGGCATGATAGCGTTGATCCTGGATTGATTGCAACGCTATCAATGTAGGTGAACTGATATCAACCGCCAAGCCCTTCGCCTCCGAAAGACCCCTTCCGGCCCGCTTCGCGGCCCACCTCCCCCTTGAGGCGGAGGAATTGCTGAGCCAATTGCTCCCCCGAGGGAGAGCTCCGACCGAGGGGGTGGAGGCGTCGTGCAATCCGCGCCGGATCGCGCTAGGAGGGAGCATGTCCAGGCCGCTGGGAAGAGTCCTCATCATCGCCGGGTCCGACTCCGGCGGCGGAGCGGGTCTGCAAGCCGACCTCAAGGCTGTGACGGCCCTGGGCGGTTTTGCGGCGACCGCCGTCACCGCCGTGACGGTGCAGAACACCCTGGGAGTGAGCGGAGTCCTGCCGGTGCCGGCGGAAATGGTCACGGCCCAGGCCCGGGCGGTGCTGGACGACATCGGGGCCGACGCCCTGAAGACCGGCATGCTGGGCGATGTCGCGATGGTGGAAACGGTGGCGGCCCTCCTGGACGCCGCTCCCGGCGTTCCGGCCGTGGTCGATCCGGTCATGACCGCCAAGGGCGGGGCCGCCCTGCTGGCCGCGGAGGCCATGGACGCGGTCCGAAGTCTGATGATTCCCCGCGCCGCTCTTCTGACGCCCAACGCCCCCGAGGCGGAGGCCTTGACGGGTCTGGAGGTGCGCACGCCAGACGACCAGAGACGGGCCGGAGAGGCCCTGCTGGCCCTGGGCGCCCGGGCGGTTCTGATAAAGGGCGGGCATCTGGAGGGCGGCCGCGTGGTCGATCTGCTCATCACGCCTCACGGGGAAACCGTGTTCGAGGCGGGCCGGATCGACACCCGCCACACCCACGGCACCGGCTGCACCCTGGCTTCGGCCTGCGCCGCGGGTCTGGCCCAGGGCATGGGTCTGGAGGCCGCGGTGGCGAGGGGCTGGGCCTATGTCCAGGAGGCCATCGCCCGGGCTCCGGGCCTGGGCGCCGGGCACGGCCCCCTCGACCACGCCTGGCCGCTGAGAGGTCGGGCGTGAGGCACGCCGACGAGCTTGAGACCCTGGTGCGCGGGTCGGAAAGCCTGATGACCGTTCTGCGGGCCGCACGCGGTCTGGACCTGCCTGACTGGCTGATCTTCTCCGGGGCGGTTTACCAGAAGGTCCTGAACCACCTGACGGGCAGGCCCGGAGACTACGGCCTGAAGGATTACGACCTGGCCTATTTCGACGCCTCGGACCTGAGCTGGGAGGCCGAGGACCGGGTCATCCGACGGGCCGCCGCAGAGCTGCCGCCGCCCCTGGACCGGCTGGTGGAGGTGCGCACTCAGGCCCGGGTCCATCTCTGGTTCGAGGGCCGCTTCGGCGAGCCTTACGCCCCCCTGTCCTGCAGCGCCGAGGCCCTGGAGCGCTTCGTCAGCACGGCCAACGCCGTCGGCGTGCGGCTGGAGGCTGACGACCGTCTGACGGTCTCGGCGCCCTTCGGTCTGGAAGACCTGTTCAGCCTGCGCCTTCGGCCGAATCCTCTGCGCAGGTCGGAGGACTTCCGCCGGAAGACAGCGGGTGTGCGCGAGCGGTGGCCGGAAGTCAGGATCGAGGCCTGACCCTCCGGAATGACCGCGCAGAGGTCGCCTCAGCCCTGCGCCCCCTTGAAGAACCTGCCGGAAGAGGACCAATCTGCCTTGCCGGCGGGCGCGCCGGACACTCCGCCGGAGCTGCAATCTCCGGGAGTCTTGGGTGAACGGGCGGACCATGACCGTGTCGGGAAGAGATGGCTTGATCGTGCTTACGATCAACGGAAGGCCGGTCGAAGTCAGGGAGGGCGCGACCCTGCTTGAGGCGGCCCGGACCGCCGGCGTCCACATCCCGACGCTGTGCCATCATCCGGGAATGACGCCCCGGGCCGTCTGCCGGATGTGTCTTGTGAAGGTGAACGCCGAGGCGAGGCCCCAGCCGGCCTGCAGCACGCCGGCGCGAGATGGCGATGCGGTGGAGACCGAGGGGGCTGAATTGCAGGCCCTGCGCAAGGCGGATGCGGCGTGGATGCTCGCCCATCATCCCAACGACTGCATGCGCTGCGAAGTCGATGGTTCCTGCCAGTTGCAGCGTCTCGTCAACGAGAACCAGTGGAAGCCTGCAGTGGAGAATGTTCCCGCCGGGTCGCCTGAGCCCTTCGGGCCCCAGCCGAGCGATCATACGTCTCCGAGCATCTGGCGCGACCTCGACAAATGCATCGAGTGCGGCCTGTGCGCAGACGTCTGCGGCGAGGCCGGGCAGCAGCAATATGTGATCGGTTTCGCGGAGCGTGGAAGCGATCGCCTGCCCGTCACGGCCTTCGATCAGCCGCTGAGCGAAACCGGCTGCATCTCCTGCGGCCAGTGTACGCGGGTCTGCCCGGTCGGCGCCCTGAGCTCAGCCCGCACCACCATGGGACAGGTCCACTCCGGCCTGGTTGAAGCCGCCCTGCGCCTGGGCATTCGCCATCGGATGGTCGGGCCCTACAACAAAGAGAATTTCCGGCTGCAGCAGGACGAGGACCAGCGTTCTGTCGCCTGACCGGCGTCACGACCTGTTAAAGTTTTGGGGGCTCCTCTCTTCGTGGGAGGAGCCCTCTTTATGTCTTTCGGCGAAACCATCTTTCAAACCCTGGTCTATGCGCTTGCGATCATCATTCCGCTCTGGCGCTGATCGCCGGGGGGCGGGCGGAACGAATTGCTGCGATTATCTTCGTCGTCGCCACTATCGCCTCAAAGACCGTTGAAGAGCTCTCGCTGGCGAAACACTCCGGTGTCATCTTCCTCGGCATAGACGGGGCTATGGCGGTGGGATTCCTTGTCCTGGCCCTGCTATACCGCCACCTGTGGATATCCCTGATGATGTTGACCATGGTGGGTTTCTTCTCGATCCACGCCTTCTACGAGATGACAAGTCGTGATCTCGATCCCAGCTTCGCTCTGGCGAGCAACCTGGCGACCACAGTCCTCTTGGCAAGCTTAGCGATCGAGACCTGGACCGCTAGGGGTCGGCGCGACGAGGCGGACTGAACGCGGTTCACCTTGCCTTCCGGCCCAAACCGGCGTTCGCGCCCGGCGGGCCACGCCCCCCCAAAAGGGGCGTAGTCCATCTGCAAGGATGGGAGACATCACCGTCACCACGATCCCTCGGCGGGCCGGGTCTTGGGACCTCCGGATGACGCCTTCCCGGCCACGTGGCGGTCGGACCTGTCGCGGCGGTCATGGGGGGCGTGGACATCAGACTGCTGACGCCGGAGGTTAGGTCATTGACGCTGTGATCGGCGCAGACGCCTCTCGGCGACAAAGAATGTCGCCAAGGCCAGGGCGAGAAGGATCGCACAGGTCAGCCCCAGGGCGGCGTAACCCTGATCCTTGATGATCGCGCCGGCCATCCAGGGGCCGACGGAACCTCCCAGCAGGATGACGCCGCCAAGGCTGGCCGAGACCGAGCCGCCAGGATCGATCGCCGCGCCCAGCCCCAGCGTATAGGTGATCGCAAAATAGAAGCTGAGGGTCAGCATCAACTGCATGGCGACATAGACCTCGGGCTGCCTGTAGGTCGTGATGACCCATCCGGAGAGCAGCTTCACGACGATCGCAGCGGACACCGGGGCCAACCGCCCAAAGCGGCTGCCGATCAGGGCGGCGAGCAGTGCGCCGGCGATTCCGAAGAAGCCGCCGAGCGCCAGGACGGCGCTGGCGGCCTCGGGTTCAAGTCCGCTCCGCCTTCCGATCATCTCGGAGAAGCCGTAAATCGCCCCATCGCTGACATTCAGCAGGAACGCCGAGATCAGCAGGGGCGCGGCGAGGGTCGCGGAGACCCCCGGTTGGCCGGCTGACACCCGGCGCGGCGCCGAGTTCGCCTTGTCCGGCAGGAGAAGAAGGATCGGACAGAGGATGCCGACATTCAGGGCCAGAAGCCCGAAAATCCCCGTATAGCCAAAGAGACTCACAGCCACCGGCGTCGCAATCAGAGCCAGGGCGGAATAGGCCGTCGCCAGGGTTGCGGACAAGCCGTAGAGGCGATCCGGGTCAATGGAACGGGCGATGATCGCGTTGCCAGCGCCCACAGCCATTCCCGCCGCTGCGCCGGCAAGGACTCGGAACGGCCACAGGCCGGGCGGTGGGACCAACAGGGCGAAGAGGTTGGCCAACAGGACCAGGCCGACGCTGGCAAACAGGATACGGCTGAGCCGGACCCTCTCGATCAAGGGGGCGGACGCGATCGCGGCGAGGGCTGTCGCGAGCATTTCCAAGGTCACGTATCGGCCGGCATGAGCCTGGTCCAGGTCCAGACCCCCGACCTCAGGCGCCGCCGTGTAGCCGCCGATCAGGCCTGGCGCGATCACCGACATGGTGATGCCGATGCCGCTGCAGGCCACAGCACACGCCAGAAACCGCCAGGTCGACCGGACGAAGTGCGAGATCGAAGCCTGCTGCTCCACTAGGAACACCCCGCGCCCATGACCCCCGCCGGAATTTCCTTGGACTGGCAGTGAACCGACCCCAGGGGAAAATCGCGAAAGTCGACCCCGACAACATTCTCGAACCCAGCTGACCGGTAAATCTCGATCGCGCGTTCATCTTCCCGTGGATTGAAGAAGGGCAGGATCACCGTCTTGTTGACCGTGAGGCTGTTGACGTAACTCCAGAAATGCCCGCGCCCCTTCGGGGTCTGGGCGGCTGGCGCGCGAACGACGCGATAGGGAGCGCCGCGGCTGGAAGGGGTCGCTGCGAGCCTGGCGGCGATGCTGTCGAAATTCGACTTCCAGGGGTGGCCTGCGACAACGTCAGCGACCAGGACGGTTCCGGGATCGACAAACTTCACGGCCATATCAATGTGACCGGTGACTTCACCCTTGAGCGCCGGAAAGAGGATCAGGCGGTCGATCCCAAACCAATCCCGTACGATGTGCTCGATATCGGCGATGGTGCGCTCGGGATTGTGCACGAAGACACTGTCGAACATGACCAACGTGCCGGCGCCATCGGTCACAAGGTTGCCGCCTTCGATGATCAGCGGCAGGAAATGGAAGGGCAATCCGAAGGCGCGGGCGAGATCGACCTGGCTCGCATTGTCGTGCTTCTGGAAGTTATGCTCTGATGGCGTATAGGGCGTGGCCACAAGGGCGAACTGACCCTCCTTTGATTTCACAAAGTGCGGCCCGAAATCCCGAATCCAGACATCGTCGGTTGCGATCGGGAGGAAACGCGCATTTGCGGAGGGCGCGGCCACCGCCAGATAGGCTTTCACGATCCGCAACCAGGCGGTTGAGGGGGCCAGAATGACAGGCTGGGCCCCTGCTTCGGCGACAAGCGAGGCAAAACCCGCATGGTGGATCCAGCGCTCAGGATAGTTGATCGGCCAGCTCAGCAGAACGCCGTCGAGGGGTTCATGCTCTCCGGGCAGGGCGTATCCGGTGGGCGGCCGGGACCCGTGATGCGTCGCCGGCCCGAATTCCGGGATCTCGATCTCAGGGATTTCAGCAAGATCGACACCGGAACCGCTGAGCAGGGAGATCGAACCGCTCTGCCTCAGGAAGCCTGCTATCCTTCCGAAGTCCGTTTCGTTCCGCACGGGTGCAGTGGCCATGGGGTAGAGTCGCTTGAGCGCTTTCAGGGCCTCTTCGGACGTCGCCAGGCTGACCCTGTCCCGCAACCAGGGCGCTCCCTGGGTGATCAAGCGGAAGAAAGTCTCTCCGTTGTGCAAGTGAAATGGCGTCGTCGGAGCCATCTCGGCAAAGGTGTTCACGATCAGCCGCTTCAAGACGAACTGGATCGCCCGGGGGAGCTGGAGGAATCCGAAGAGCGCTCCCGCTGCGAATCCAACAATCAATGCGATCACGCGTGTGCTCCATGCAAGTCTTGATGCGCCGGGCTCGACGAAGATCGGGTTCCGACCTTACGGCCGTCTTGGTCCGCCGGGCTCCCGCAAGCCGGGCGCCCCCTTGACGGGTGAGCCCGGGGGTGGGTCACTCCGCCGCAAGGCTGAAGGGTAGCGCCTCAGCGCGGAAGGCATCCGGCCGGTGCTCCAGCACGGCGGGGTGACGATCAGGCGGTGTCCATCCCTTCCGGTCGAAGACGCCCCTGAGATAGGTCTGCCATGCGCGGGAGTCGAAATCGGGCGCATGCCTGTCCGAGGCGACGAAGCATATGCCGCCCGTCAGATCCGGCGCCGATGATGCAGACCTTCGTATTCGACATGCAGCGCTCCATATCCGCGGCTGGGTTGACGATGGCCTCTGGGCCGGCTCAATCTAAACACTGTTTAGACGGTAGACGTTGAGTCCGGGCGGGTCAAGACCCCGGAAGAGATCAGGGCCGGCGAAACGGCGAGGATGCTGGATTGCCGAAGCCAGCGAGGCGCAGGGCGCGAGGAACGCCGAGCCTGCCCCCATGGCGGCGACTCCGGCGACAATCCGTCGTCCGAACTTCACTTCGCCCTTGCCTTCAGGCTCAAACCGGCGTTTTTGCGCGGCGGGCCACGCCCCCCCAACGGGGCGCAGCTCATCTGCAAGGATGGGAGACATCGCAATGACTACGATCCCGCGGCCGGCCGTGCGCCCGGCCCGACCCGAGTTCTCTTCCGGCCCGTGCGCCAAGCGCCCCGGATGGACCCCCGAAGCCCTGAAAGACGCCGTCCTCGGCCGCTCGCACCGGTCGAAGCCCGGCAAGGCGCGC
>JBJTFE010000367.1:0-3870 GCA_046093265.1 Phenylobacterium sp.
AAGAGCAGGTCGTTGTCCTTGCCGCCCACAACCCAGTCGTCGCCGTCGTTTCCGTAGGCGGTGTCATTGCCCATGTTGCCGTTGATGTCGTCGAAGCCCGAGCCGCCGGAGACCGAGTCGTCGCCCGCGTCGCCGCGCAGGAAGTTGTATCCCTCGGCGTAGCTTAGGGTGTCGTTGCCCTCGAGACCGTAGACCGTCTCGCCTCCTGTATGGCTGATCATGTCAGCGCCCGTGGACCCGCGGATATGGTCCCACTCCACGACAAAGTAGAGGCTGTTGGCCGGGTTCACGTCGTTCCACTTGTAGGCCACGCCGATCCCGCCGGAAGGCTGTGGCCAGGACTGGAGACCGAAGGCCATGGCGTCCTGCACGCCGCCGTAGTCGTCCGGCTCCGAACCCAGGGCTCCCGCCCCCCAGTTGGAATAGCCGGAGGAGACCAGGGTCCCGTCACCCCAGCGCCAAGTCCCCTCGACGGCGGCGTCGGAACCCCCGAGCCAGAGGTAGCGGGCGCCGCCGCCGTCGGCCGCGGTCGGCGCAGTGTCGAGACCCATCTCCATTTGAGTCATCGTGACCAGAGCCTGGTTCTCGGCGGCGCTGGTGATGTAGGCGAGATGGCCGCCCTGGCTCTCGGCCCAGGCCTTGGCGGCCGACCATGTCATGGCGGTTTTGACGATCTGGTATGTGTGGCCAGAGGCATAGTAGGCGCTCATATCTGTGACTCCTTGGCAAGGCTGTTTCCATCCCGTGCATCGCCGAGGATGAAGGTCGTGAGAACGTGCAGGGATAACCGCCCTTAACCTTGCTCAGTCCGCCGCTTAACCTAAGTCTTCGTCAGGCCATGTCAGCCAGGGATCGTCGGACCAGATGATTGGTCGTTCGGGAAGCAGAGGCGCATATGAGGAACATGAAGTTTCAACATCGCTCGCACAGGCCTCTCATCAAAGATCGCCGTGCGCTCGTGGCGGTGACCGCCCTCCTGCTGACCCTCGGCGCCTGCGCCACCCAGCCATACGCGCCGACACCTGACGCTCCCGGATTCCTGTCGGGGCTTCTTCATGGCTTCCTGGGCTGGTTCGCCCTGGTCGCCCACATTTTCAGTCCGGAGATACGGGTTTACGCCTATCCAAATGGCGGCGGTTGGTACGACTTCGGCTTCCTTCTGGGCCTCACCGCCTGGGGCGGGGTCGCGGCGGCGGCCGGGGACTAGATGTACTCTTTACGTCGCCGCCGCTTCACCCAGCACATTCCACCCCGCGAACCTGGGAACCTTGGGAAGGTAGGCGCTCTCGGCGCCGTCCACGGAGAAGCCGGCGCCCTCAAGCAGGGGCAGGACCGGCCGGGTCAGCCGGCAGCCGCCCGCCAGGCGCTTCCAGATCGGCTCGATGCGCCTCCGCCAGCGCGCCACATCCGCATCGGGCGCAAGACCGTGTTCGCAGCAGAAGAGGCGACCACCGGGCTTCAATACCCGTCGGGCCTCGGCGAGGGCGCGCTCGGGGGAATGCACCGAACACAGGGTGAAGGTGCAGACGATGCTGTCGAAGCTGGCGGACTCAAAGGGAAGGTCCTCGGCGACGCCGGGTTTTATCTCGACCTTGAGCCCGTCCGCGCGGGGCGCGGCCTCGGCCATGGCCCGCAGTTCCGGCGCCGGGTCCACGCCGCTGACCAAGGTGACCCGAGCCGGATCATAGAAGGCGAGGTTCAGACCCATTCCGACCCCCAGTTCTAGGACCCGGCCGCTGGCGCGCGGAACGAGGCGCGACCTCTGAAGCATCATCTGCGGTCCCGAACATGAGCAGGCCAGGAACTTCGGCAGGATTGTGCGCTCGTACCAGCTCGCCATGCGACGTCCCCCGGAAAAGACCGGGAACACCCTGGCCTGTCCGACCGGGCTTGCAAAGGCCGGAAGCTGCCGCTGCTTCGAAGTCGGCGGTCAGGGCGGGGCGCTGTCGGTCCGACAGCGCTCTGAAGGGGATCCTCCGGCCGCCTCCCGCCGGACCGCCCCGGTCGGGCTCAGGTCGTCTCGCTGAGTGCGCTCGAAATCGCTGAAAACAGCGCGCCGACGTTGATCGGTTTGCCGACGTGGCCGCTGAAACCGTCCTCTTCATACTGGCGGATCTGTCCCGGCAGGACATTGGCGGAAAGGGCGATGATCGGGAGGCTCGCGGCCCGGCCGCCAAGCCGCCGTATCGCCTTGGTCGCCGTCACGCCGTCCATGACCGGCATCTGGATGTCCATCAAGACGAGATCGTATTGGCCTTTGGTCACCATTTCCAAAGCCTCGGCCCCGTTGGTCGCGAAGCTCAACTTGACCCCGGTGTCCTCGAGGAGCGCGCCCACCAGTTCGCGGTTCGCGGGGTTGTCTTCCGCCAGCAGGACATTGATCGACGGCGCCAGGTCGACCGGCGCCTCGCCGGCGGACTCGGCGTCCGGCTCGGCCGTGTCGAGTTCGACCTCCACCGTAAAGCACGAACCCTGTCCCACTTCGCTTTCGACGGTGATGGAGCCCCCCATGAGCTCCATAAGACGGCGCGAGATCGCCAAGCCCAGCCCCGTGCCGCCATAGCGCCGGCTGATCGAGCCATCGGCCTGGGAGAAGCGATCGAAGAGCCGGGAAATCTGGTCGGCCGACATGCCGATACCACTGTCCTTCACCCGGATCGTGAGCAACATTCGGCCTGCATCAGAGGGCTGAGCTGCGACGCTGACCACGATCGCGCCCTTGTCGGTGAACTTGATCGCGTTGGACAACAGGTTCAGCAAGACCTGGTTGATCCGCATGTCGTCGCCATGCAACCAGAGCGGCGGATCGTTTCGGAACGGCGGTTCGAAGTGACATTCGATCCGGATCTGCTTGTTCGTCGCCTGGGGCGAGACGAGTTCGATGGCTTCCTCGACCAGGCGAACCGGGCAGAATGGGGTTGGATCCAGATCCAGCGCGCCGTTTTCCAGCTTCGACAAATCCAGGACGTCGTTGACGACGTTGAGGAGCGTCCGACTTGCTCGTGAAATCCTGTCTATAAATCCGGCGCTCTTGGCCGAGATGTTTTCGTCCTTGGACAGGAGATCCGAGAAACCGATAATGCTCGTGAGCGGTGTGCGAAGTTCATGGCTCATGTTCGCCAGGAACTGCGACTTCGCTTCCGCCGCTGCGTCAGCGTCGGCAAGCGCCTTGATCAGGGCCTTCTCGGCGTCCTTCCGCTCGGAGATATCGCGGAGGACATCGACCCACTCAATCAACTCGCCGAAAACGTTGTAGGCGGGCCGCGCGTTGCCTTCCAGCCAGACTCGACTCCCGTCCTTCCGAAGCGCGAGGACCTCTGAGGGGCCAACGGCGCGCTCCGCTGCAATAATACTGTTCAACGCCCTGGTCGTTTTCGGATGCGCCTCGGGGTCGATCACGCTGAATATCGATTTTCCGATCAATTCTTCCGGGTCGTAACCAAGCACCACCTTGGCGGACGGGGACACAAATTGCAAAATGAAGTCTGCAGAATACCTGACTATAAGATCTCTTGAATTTTCCGATACAAATTTGAATCGCCGGACTTCTTCAAAACTCAATTCCATTTCTTTCAACATTGACGTGACGTCGATGTTGACACCTACAATCTCGACACCCTTCTCGCCATCCCGGGCGATGATTTTTGAGAGGATCTGGCGAACCTCGCCGCTTGGAAGCACAATTCTGTAATTTAAGGGGACTGGAGCCGGTGTTCGCAAAGCCTTCGTCAGGCCGCGGGTGACAAGATTTCGGTCATCAGGGTGATAACGGGCAACTATATCCTGGGGTGTGGAATCCGGATCAAGCTGAAACATATCATACATAGCCGGCGACCAGTCAAACGTACCGTCGCTGAAGTATTTCCATGC
>JBJTFE010000368.1:0-2093 GCA_046093265.1 Phenylobacterium sp.
CAACCGGCGCACGCAAACCGGAGGGGGAGGAAGATGAGCCTCAAAGGCAAGGCCTATATCATGGGGGCGTGGGAGCATCCCACCCGCGACGCCCCCGACAAGACCAGCGCCCAGCTGCACGCCGAGAGCGCCCGGGGCGCCCTGGCCGACGCCGGCCTCTCGTTCGACGACGTGGACGGATACTTCTGCGCCGGCGACGCGCCGGGCTTCGGCGGCATGTCCATGGTCGACTATATGGGCCTGAAGAACGTCCGCCACCTCGACTCCACCGAGACTGGCGGCTCCTCCTACATCCTGCATGTGGGCCACGCCGCCCAGGCCATCGCCGCCGGCAAGTGCCAGGTGGCCCTGATCACCCTGGCCGGGCGTCCGCGCCAGGGCCAGGGCGGCCGTCCCGGCGTCGGCGGCGCGCGCCCGGGCCAGCTGTCCGACGGCCCGCCCGAGGCCGGCTTCGAGAACATCTACGGCGGCTCGACCCACAACACCTACGGCATGTGCGCCATGCGCCACATGCACGAGCACGGCACCACCTCCGAGCAGCTGGCCTGGATCAAGGTGGCCGCCAGCCATCACGCCCAGTGGAACGAACACGCCTTCCTGAGGGACGTGGTCACCGTAGAGGACGTGGTCAATTCGCGGATGATCGCCGATCCCCTGCACCTCCTGGACTGCTGCGTCGTCACCGACGGCGGCGGCGCCCTGATCGTCACCTCGCCCGAGGTCGCGCGCAGCCTGAACCGGCCGAAGGTCAAGGTGATCGGCGCCGGCGAGGCGCCCAAGGGCCCCAGCGGCGGCCATGGCCTGGACCTCACCACTTCCGGCGCGGTATGGTCCGGCCCGCGGGCCTTCGAGGAGGCCGGCGTCACCCCCGCCGACATCAAGTACGCCTCCATCTACGACAGCTTCACCATCACCGTGCTGATGCAGCTCGAGGACCTGGGCTTCTGCGCCAAGGGCCAGGGCGGGCCCTTCGTCGCCGACGGCAACCTGATCTCCGGCGTCGGCAAGCTGCCCTTCAACACGGACGGCGGCGGCCTGTGCAACAACCACCCCACCAACCGGGGCGGCATCACCAAGGTCATCGAGGCGGTCCGCCAGCTGCGCGGCGAGGCCCACCCCAAGGTGCAGGTGGCCAACTGCGACCTGGCCCTCGCCCACGGCACGGGCGGCTCCCTGGGCACGCGCCACGGCGCGGCCACGGTCATCCTCGAGCGGGAGTAGGACAATGAGCGAAGCTGAAGCCAGGCCGGCCGGCCGGGCCATCCCGGCCCCCGCCGTCACCGTCGAGTCCAAGCCCTTCTGGGACGCCGCCGCCGAGGGCCGGTTCCTGATCAAACGCTGCACCGCCTGCGGCAAGGCGCACTGGTACCCCCGCGCCATCTGCCCCTTCTGCGCCTCGGACGACACCGTGTGGGAGGAGATCCCCGGCGAGGGCGAGATCTACACCTTCTCCATCATGCGGCGCTCGCCCACGGGCCCCTACGTGACCGGCTACGTCACCCTCGACGAGGGCCCGGCGGTGCTGACCAACTTCGTGGACTGCGATCCGGACTCCTTACGGATCGGCCAGAGGGTCAAGGTGCGCTTCCAGCCCACCGAGGGCGGCCCCCCGGCGCCGGTCTTCCGGCCAGCCTGAGGGGGCGACGGCGGGTCCAAAGACCCCTCCGTCCCGCTTCGCGGTCCACCTCCCCCTCGAGAGGTGGAGGAATGACAGTCAGGGGGTCAGGGGCGGCGAAGCCGGGGGCTAGAGCGGACCGCGATTAGACAGAACCGTATCCTGCGTTGACGAGGGAGTTGGCGCATTCGTTTGGTGTGAAGCGTTCGAGGATTTGTCCGGCCGTTCGCCACGCGGCCTCGACGCCTCTGGGCTGGGACTTGCGCATGAGGTGCTTGAGCTTGGCGAAGACCTGCTCGATGGGGTTCAGGTCCGGGCTGTAGGCCGGCAGGAAGATCAGATGAGCGCCGCGGCTTCGGATGGCGGCCCTTGCGGCCTTTCCCTTGTGGCTGCCGAGGTTGTCCATCACCACCACGTCGCCGGGTCTGAGGGTGGGAGCCAGCTGTGTCTCGACATAGAGCCGGAAGGCCTGGCCGTT
>JBJTFE010000369.1:0-12382 GCA_046093265.1 Phenylobacterium sp.
GCCGGCCTAGCCGCGACCTGGGTGCCAGCGCAACGAGCTGCGCGATTGTCGCCCGCCGACGCGCTACGCCAGGAATAGGCGATGACAATAGTGACGGTGGTCTGCTCCCTGGGCGGCCGGGCGCGTGCGCGCAAATAGGCCGGCACCGACCTGCGAACGCCGGATCGACATCAACGCGATCTACCCGTTCCTGAAGGTCATCTGTACCGATCCAGAAGCAATCTTCTGAGGTGCCCCCCGTTTCTCATCCAGCCATAACGAGAGTCCTAGGTTGATCTGAGCCTTGGTTGGCTGGTGTTGCAAGAGGCTGGCGCGCGGAGAGGTCAGGGTTCGCAGCGTGCCAGCCGGACTCTCCGGATAGGGCTCGGGCGTAGTCCCGTGGCGTCATCCAACCGAGCTTGGAGTGCGGTCGTTCCTCGTTGTAGTCGCGCCGCCAGTTCTCCAGCACGGCGCGGGCGTGGGGCAGCGACCGGAACAGCGTCTCGTTCAGCAGTTCGTCGCGCAGCCGGCCGTTGAAGCTCTCGTTTTGGCCGGTCTGGTGGGGCTGGCCTGGCGCGATGTAGTGCCAGCCGACGCCGGTCTCGTCGGCCCAGGCAAGGATGGCGTTGGAGGTGTACTCAGTGCCGTTGTCGCTGACGATCATGTCCGGGCGTCCGCGCTGAGCGATGATGGCGTCCAGCTCACGCGCCACCCTGCGTCCCGACAGCGAGGTGTCGGCGACCAGGGCCAGGCACTCGCGCGTGCAGTTGTCGATCACCGTCAGGATGCGGAAGCGCCGCCCGTCGGTCATCTGGTCGGAGACGAAGTCCAGGCTCCAGCGCTGGTTGGCCGCCAGCGGCGTCTCGATCGGCCTCCGCGTCCCTGTGGCACGCTTGCGACCGCCGCGGCGGCGCACCGTCAGCCGTTCCTCCCGGTAGATCCGCTGGACCCGCTTCCTGTTCACCACCTGGCCCTCGCGCCGCAGGAGCACATGCAGACGGCGGTAGCCGAACCGACGCCGCTCCTGGGCCAGCGCCTTCAGCCGCTCGCGCAGGATCCCGTCGTCCGGTCGCGTGGCTTGGTAGCGCACGCTCGCCCGGTCCGTCCCGATCACCCGGCACGCCCGCCGCTCGCTCATCTCGTAGGTCGACTGCAGATACGCCGCAGCCTCCCGATGCGCGGCGGGCGTCACCACTTTTTTCCCAGCAGATCCTTCAGCGCGACGTTGTCGAGCATCGCGTCAGCCAGCATCCGCTTCAGCCTGGCGTTCTCGTCTTCCAGAGCCTTCAGGCGCCGGGCCTCCGACACGTCCAGCCCCCCGTACTTGGCCTTCCACTTGTAGAAGGTCGGCGAGCTGAGCCCGTGCTTCCTGCACAGATCCGCCACCGGCACGCCGGCCTCCTGCTCGCGCAGGATCCCGATGATCTGCTCTTCCGTGAACCTTGATCGCTTCATTCGCCCGTCCCTTTCCTCGGGCGGACTCTAGTTACTCCTGGAGGAGTTTCAGGGGGTCACGTCACCGGTCACTCAACATCCGGAATTCATGCAGCAGCGGCTACCCCTCAGCGTTGCCATTGAACCAACCGATCACGTCTCACGCAATCAATTTAATGGGTCCTGAGCCTAGATGCGGTTTCCCGCCTGGAAATAGGACAGAGGATTCCCGCCGGTGAACTGGAAATGAGGGTACTCGCGAAAGCGGGTCCAGCGCCCGGCCCACTCCAGACCCATCGCCTCTCCCAGTTCGCCGATCTGGGCCCAGAGCTCGCCGTCCGCCCCGGTGGTTCCCCAGACGGGCTTGCCGTTCCGCAAGGGAACCACGTCGTAGGCGAGCCGATAGTTGTGAAACGACTGGCCGGCCCTGGCGTTGGTCACCTTCCGGCCCGGCGAGGTACGCCCCTGGGCGTAGAGGGCTTCCTGGGCCTCCTCGTCCCGGTAGGTGCTGGTGACCAGGAGGTCGATCCCCTCCGCCTCGCAGGCGGCGATGTGGGCGCGGGCCAGGGGCTGGACCCTGGGATCGAGATCCTCGATGCGGCGGGAGCTGATCAAGATGGCGTCTCCTCGGGAGGGGGGCTCAACGCCCGGCGGATGGGACGGCGGGACGCGCCTTGTTCCAGGGTCGCATCCCTCGGGCCGATCCCCGACTTATTCCTGCGAAAAGTTCGCCCCGGCCCCGCACCCCGATCCGGCGACGCACCGGACGGGCGGGCGTCATTGCGCAACCGGCTGGGTGCGGTCGCTCGTCGGTTCCGTCCGGCGCGATGTCTCCGCAGGGTGGGCCTGACAGAGTCGAGCGACAATGAACCGCCTCTTCAACTCGACCGGGTCCAAGGTCTGGACCGCCCGGGAAAGGCGGACGCCCAGGCGATCGCCTGGCGCAAGGCGCAGGGCGACCCGAAGCGCCCCCAACGCGGCGTCCACCCCGCTGGCAGCAGCCATGTCGAAGACCTCAATGGCCAGCACCGCCGGCAGCTGGTCGCAACGCGCCGGTATCCAGCAATGCCGATGGTAAAGCGACCTGGCCTGGCTGGCGCTGAGGCGCCTGTGCAGGGGAACCGAGCGGGGGAACGCGGCCTCCAGAGACGGGTCGATCGCAAGGTCGCCCGGGATGACATCGCGCGGGTCGATCAGAAGCCCGCCCTCACGAAGAGCCAGGGCTTCGAACGCCTTGTCGAAGGCCTCGTTTGCCGAGCCCGGCGCCCATCCGCCATGCGACGCCTCAGTCCCGTGCGAGGCGCCTCGTGAAGTCCCGCGCTGCATGGCCCCTCCGCATTCTTCCCGCCGAAACACTGCACGTCGGGAGCCAAAGCGCCGTGGGAAAAGCCCGTGAACCGGCGTGAAAAAAGCGTCCGCTGCGCATGACTCTTGACGGGAAGACAGGCCCTTCCTGCGCGCCTATGCTCGACATGCGCTGTCCTTCTCACTCGCGAGTCGCACCATGTCGACCAAACCCCTTGCGCCAGGCTCCTCAGGTCCTTTGAGGGGATATCTCGCCAGCCGGGTCCTGAGCCTCGCCTCGACCTTCCTCCTCGTCCTGACCCTGACGCCCCTGCCCGCGCTGGCCTTCGACCCCTTCCCGGTCGCCGGGGGGGCGGGCGAGCACCGCCGCATCCTCGACGCCGCCCTGGCCTGCGGGGCGGACGGTGCGGCGGACTGCTGGAGCCGGGCGGCTCTCGACCGGTTCGAGCCCGCCCTTCGCCGTCCGGACATCACCGCCATCACCGTCTGGAATCCGGCCCACTGCGACAGCGGCGATCCGCCCGCCGATGGGCGGCGAGGCGGAGGACGAAGGGGGCCAGAGGCCCTGTCCGCCTGTCGGGACTGGATCCGCACCGAACTGGACGCCGCCCTCCGGTCGGCGGACCGGCTGGTCGACGCCGCCGGTGCGCCCCGACCGATGCGCGGGACCTGCGGGACCTTCAACCTCGGAGATCCCGACCCCCTCTGCGCCCTCGACCACCATCTCGGCCGCGCCCTGCACGCGGCCCAGGATTTTTACAGCCACACCAACTGGACCGACGTTCCGATCCCGGCGGACAGGGTCTCGCTGCACACGCCTCAGGGCCTGGGGGGGAGCGGCCCCATCCCGTGGATGGCGCCCGGCGACCGGGCCCCTCCGCCGGCCGGTCTGATGTCCGGCTGCTTCACCTTCTTCCCGGAGCCCCTCTTCTGTCAGGGTCGAACCCGTCACGCAGACATGAACAAGGACCGCCGCGCCGGACCTGAGACGCCCCCGGTTGGCGCCACCCCCAGGGGCGCTGTCGACGGCAACTTCCTGCGCGCCTTTGACGCCGCGACCGGCGAGACCGCCCGGATATGGGGCGAGGTGCAGAGCCGACTCATCTCCGTCTACGGGGAGACCCGCGGCCGGGCCATGGCCTGCATCATCCGGCGCGGTCCCACAGCCGGCTGCGGCGCCTAGGGACGCGCCTGACCTTCCGTCCGGTCCCGGGTGCAAGGACCGCCGCCCCCAGGGCGCCGTATCGCCGCCGGCTCCGGTTCTGCCGACCGGCGCAGAAACCTGCTTGACACGCAGAGGTCATTCAATTAGGACTCCTAACATGAATCGTGACCAGCTCATATACGGTCTCGGTCGCCTCGCCGCACTCGCCCGCCAGGAGGAGTGGCGAATTGGCGAAGCCGCCGGTCTGACCCCGACGCAAGGCGATGTGCTGCGCCTGCTTGCCGATCGTCGGCAGGGAATCAGGCTGAAGGACCTCGCCGCCCAGCTGAGCGTGCGTCCCTCCACGGCGAGCGACGCGGTGTCCACCCTGGTGAGCAAGGGGCTGGTGGAGCGCAAACAGGACCCCGACCAGGCCCGCGCCGTCAGGCTGGTTCTTTCGCCGGGCGGACGTTCCGTCCTCAAGAGCCTTCCCGACGGTTTCACCACGATTGTCGACGTGCTCAGCGACCGCAGCGCTGAGGACATGTACGGGATTGTCCTGACGACAATCCGGCAGCTCCAGCAGGCGGGCCGGATCGCTCCGCAACGACTTTGCTTCACGTGTAGATACTTTGCGGCCGACAGCGGCGCGGGGTCGGCGGGTGAACACTACTGCCGGCTGATGAATTCGCCGCTTCGGGCGCCCGATCTGCGCACGAACTGTCCCGAACACGAGGAGATCGCGTCCTCCGCCTGAACACCCCCGGATTGCCCCGGGGACGCGCGCACAGCGCCTTCTGTGCTCAAAATTGTTAGGAGTCCTACCGTGAAGTCAAAAGCCATTTTCTATCATGCGGGGTGCGGCGTCTGCGTTGCGGCCGAGCGGGCCCTGGGGCAGGCCCTCGATCCGGCGCGCTATGATGTCGAGATCGTCGATTTCAACTCGGCGCCAAACCGGGTGGCCGAGGCGGAAGCAGCGGGCGTCAAGTCTGTTCCGGCCTACGTGATCGACGGCCAGCCCTTTCACATCAACTTCGGCGCTTCAATGGCGGCGGTGAAGGGAGAAGCGTGATGCGGGATACGATCATCGTCGCCGGAGCGGCGGCGCTCCTCGCCGCTTCCGCCTCCGCGCATGAGGCCCACAAGGCGCAGAAGGCCGACCCCGCCACCGAGCGGATCGCCCCTTCCCATGAGCACAAGGGGGGCTTCAAGGTCGCGCCGAACCCGGCCGTGCTGGCGCCCTTCGACATCGTGCACGCCAAGATCCGGACCGAAGGCAATGTCGCCATCTTCCACATGGCGGTGTCGGGCCGCGCCGGGGTGACCCGGCCGACCGCTACGGGCAAGTTTGAAGGGTCGACCGTCTTCTCCTACGTCTGGCCCACCAGCGTCGACGCCTACGAGGTTGGTTTCGATCGGGGAGCAGGGATCCTTGCCCTGGCCGTGACCGCCCACCCGGACTTCGACGACACCCCGCTCTTTGACGAAACCCGCGACGGAAATCGGGCCAACGATGGCGGCGAGTGGCACATGCACTGGGTGGTTCTGGGGCCGGACGAAGCCTGTGGGGCCGGCGGGCTCAAGGTGAAGGACATCCCCGAAGGCGCGCGCCCCAGACTCCCCCGGACCTGGCCCGGCGTACCCATTCTGATCGATAGCCCCGGCTGGCAGCCTCAGTTCAACAGCGACACGGTCGAGGTCCGGGTTCCGTTTGACGATATCTCGGTCGTGAAGTCCGCCAGCTTCGATGGGGTGACAACGGGGCTGCGGGTCAACGCGAGCGCACACGCGCCTCTGCTTTGCGTCGCGAATGTCTTCAAAATCGCCTCCGGCAATCTCAGCCTGCCTGGCAAGGTCGATCCGTAAACCCGGCGGCGCCTCCAGACCTGCGGAGCGGGTGGGGCCGGTCTCGACCGGTCCCGCCTCCTCCCGAGAGGGCAGATCCATGCAAACCCCGTCCATCCCTTCCTCGCTCCTCACCAAGGACGCCGATGAGGGCCTCAGGCTGGCGATGAAACTGTCGCGCCTCGCCGTGAGGCTTACCCAGCCCGACGCCGACATCCGAGACCGGCTCAGGGCCGACTATGCGCAGGACGCCGTTGCGCTGATCGCCGCGTCCCAGGTCGTTGCGACACACTTCGCCACGATCGCCGCAGCCAACACCTACTGGAAAGCCGATCCTGTTCGGAAAGGACAAGAACCATGACCCCGGAACCCGCCTATCCCTGGGCTACGACGCAATGGTTCAACAGCGAACCCTTGACCATGGACATGCTGCGCGGTCGTGTGGTCGTGCTCGGTACGTTCCAGATGCTGTGCCCGGGCTGTGTCGCCAATGGCCTGCCGCAGCTCCAGCGTGTCGAACAGACATTCAGCCGGAGCGACGTTGCGGTGATCGGGCTGCACACGGTGTTCGAACATCACGCGGCCATGACGCCGACCTCGCTGGAGGCCTTTCTGCACGAGTACAGGATCGGCTTTCCGGTCGGCGTCGACGCCCATGACGATCCCGAGGGCGCTCCCGTCACGATGACGCGGTACCGGCTGCGGGGAACGCCCTCGCTTGTACTCATCGATCGGGATGGCCGCATCCGGCATCGCGCCTTCGGGCACGAGTCCGACCTGGCGCTGGGCGCCCGCATTGCCCACCTGATCGCTCTCCCGGCAATGATCGCGGCGCCCGCCGACCTGACCGGCGACGCCGTCTGCATTCCCGGCGAGGGCTGTCGATAGATCCGGCAGGGCTCATCGCCATGCCAAAGTCCGCGACCGTCATCCGTCACATCGCCTTCGAGGACCTCGGAAGCTTCGCCGCGCCCCTCGTGGCCCGGGGATATGACATCCGGTATCTTGAAGCCGGCTGCGATGCGCTTGCCCCGGCCCTGGACGCCGACCTGGTGATCGCCCTTGGGGGACCGATCTCATCGAACGACGAGGGGCTCTATCCGTGGCTGGGTGAAGAAATCCGCGTTCTCCGCGAGCGGATGACGAACGACCTGCCGCTGCTGGGGGTCTGCCTGGGCGCACAGCTCCTGGCCCGGGCGCTGAACGCGCCCGTCTGTTCCGCCCCGGCCCATGAAATCGGGTTCGCGCCGATCCGCCTGACAGACGCCGGTCGACAGTCCCCTCTCGCGGCGCTCGGCGACGGGCCGGTTCTGCACTGGCATGGGGAGACGTTTGACCTGCCGGAGGGCGCCGAGCGTCTCGCCTCTTCCGACATCTGCGACAACCAGGCCTTCCGGATCGGCCCCCGGGTGATGGCGTGCCAGTTCCATCCCGAGGCCGGTGATGGCCGCTTCGAACGCTGGCTGATCGGCCACCATGCCGAGCTGAAAGCTGCGGGCATGGATATTGGCGCCCTCCGCAGGAGCGAACGCGCTGCACGCGAGGGGCTTCGCGCACGCGGCGAGGCCTTTCTCCAGACCTGGCTCGACGGCATGGCCTGACGCCCCGCCGGCGACCTTGAAGCATGGCGGCGCGGCGAGGTGGACCTGGGGTCCGCGTCGCCAACCCTCATGGGGTCTTTCCCCTAGCCCAGCGCGCCTGCCATCTCCGTCCGCTCGCGGCGGATGGCGTCGTAGGCGGCGTTGAGGGCGGCGGACTTGGCCTGAGCGATATCGAGGTATTCTTCCGGCAGACCCAGGGCGCGCACGCGGTCCGGATGGGCGTCGGAGATGCGGCGGCGCCAAAGCGCCTTCAGGTCGTCATCCGAGGCGTCGTGCGGAGCGTCCAGAACGGCGTAGGGGTCGTCCTGCGGGCTGCCCAGATGCGCCGCGCGGATGCGGCGGAAGGACAGAGGGCCAAAGCCGAACAGTTCAGCCACCCGCTCCAGATAAGCCTCTTCTTCGTTCGAGACTGCGCCGTCGGCTCCGGCGATGTGAAACAGGCCGTCCAGCACGTCTTCCAGAAGGCTCGGGCAGTTGCGATAGCGGCGCGCCAGCTGGCGGGCGTAGCCCTCGAAGCCGTGGGTAGTCTGGCGGGCCAGATCATAGAGCCGCTGAACATTCCGCTCGGAGGCCGCGTCGGGCGAGAAGACTTCGGCGAAGGCGTCGAACTCAGACACCCGGGCCCGGCCATCGGCCTTGGCGAGCTTGGCGCCGAGGGCGGTGACGGCCGTCGAGAACGCCGGATCCTCGCCCGGAGGACCGGGAGGGCAGTCGCAGTCACCCGCATCGGGGCGGCGCACGGCCAAGGCCGCGATCCTGTTCCAGAAACCCATTGCGACTTCCCAAGCCTGCGCGACCGCGACGCGACCGCATCACCCCTTCGCCCGGATGGACTCTTACACCCTTCGCACGCTTTGCGATCGTTACGATTTCGACAGAAGAGCCAGCCCCCGCTCCGGCGGCACTGGACGGGGCTTTCCCCGGTGTGGTCTTAAACCCCGGGCGAAACGACGGGCGGAGGCCCCTTGGACAGGCGCTGGACCTTCTGGATTGACCGGGGCGGAACCTTCACCGACGTGGTGGGCCGCACGGATGACGGGCGCGAGCAGGTGGTCAAGCTGCCCTCGGCCTCGCCCGGCGGGATGGACGCCGCTGTCGAGGGCATGCGCCGCCTGATGCGCCTGGGGCCCGGCGAGCCGTTTCCGGCCGAGCGGGTCGAAGCGATCCGCATGGGCACCACCGTGGCCACCAACGCCCTCCTCGAGCGCCGCCTGCCCCGCACCCTCCTCATCACCACCCGCGGTTTCGCCGACGCCCTGCGGATCGGGGACCAGGCCCGGCCGGACCTGTTCGCCCTGGAGATACACAGGCCGGAGCCCCTGTTCGCCGGCGTCCTGGAGGTGGACGAGCGCCTCGCCGCCGACGGCGCGGTCGTCGAGCCTCTCGATGCGGGCGCCCTGGCCGCCCGCCTGGCTGAGGCCGCGGGCGGTTACGAGGCCGCCGCGGTGGCCTTCCTGCATTCCGACCTTAATCCAGGGCATGAGGTCCTGGCGGGCCGACTGGCGAAGGCGGCGGGCGTTGGCTTCGTCGCCCTGTCTCACGAGGTCTCGCCCCTGCCCCGCTTCCTGCCCCGGGCCGAGACCACGGTGGCCGACGCCTGCCTGACCCCGGTGCTGCGCGCCTACGTCGACAGGGTCCAGGCGCAGGTCGGCGGGGCGCCCCTCTGGTTCATGACTTCGGCCGGCGGCCTTGTCCGGGCGGAAGCCTTCCGGGGCCGTGACGCCGTGCTGTCCGGGCCGGCGGGCGGGGTGTCCGGCGTGGCTGCGGTGGCGCGGGCGGCCGGCGCGAAGGCGGTGCTGGGCTTCGACATGGGCGGCACCTCCACCGACGTCTGCCGCTTCGCCGGGACGCTTGAGCGACGCGAGACCGCCGAGGTCGCAGGCGTCCGGCTGCGCGCGCCCATGGTCGACGTGGAAACGGTGGCGGCGGGCGGCGGCTCCATCCTGCACTTCGACGGCGACCGGGCGCGGGCGGGGCCGGGCAGCGCCGGGGCCGACCCCGGGCCCGCCGCCTATGGGCGCGGCGGACCGCCGACCGTGACGGACGCCAACCTGGTTCTGGGCAGGCTCGATCCCGGGCGTTTCCCCGCCGTGTTCGGCCCGGAGGGCGACGCGCCCCTCGACCCGGCCGCCTCGCGAGCCGCCCTTGCGGACCTTGCGGCGCGTATGGGCCTGTCGGGCCCGGAGGCGGCGGCCGAGGGCTTCCTCGCCGTCGCCGTGGAGCAGACCGCCCAGGCGGTGCGGCGCATCTCCACCGAACGGGGCTTCGATCCCCGCGACCACGCCCTGGTGGCCTTTGGCGGGGCGGCGGGACAGGTAGCCTGCGACGTGGCCGAGGCCCTGGACATCTCCGAGGTGCTGTGCCCCGGCCGGGGCAGCGTCCTGTCGGCCTGGGGAATGGGCCAGGCCCGGCCCGCCGTCCTTCGCCAGGCGGGACTTGAGGCGCCCCTCGATACAGCCGGCCTCGCCGCCGCCGACGGCCTCGCCCGCCGGCTCTCCCAGGAGGCCCTTGAGGGTCTCCTCGCCCAGGGCGTCGCGGGGGGCAAGGCGCAGGTCCGCCTCGGGCTGCGCTACGATGGCGCCGACGCGGTCCTGTCCGCGACGCCAGGACCGGGAACCGACGTCCGGCAGGCCTTCGAGGCCGCCCACCGGCGCCTGTTCGGCTTCATCGAGCCCGAACGCCCCGTCCTGATCGCCAGGGTCGAAGCCGAAGCCGTGGGACCGGCGACGCCCTCCGGCGGGACGCCCGGCCTTCAGGGCGCCTCCCGGAAAGCCCCGACCCCGCCGGCGGGCGTCGTGCGGATGACCTTTCGGGCGGAGCGGCTGGAGACCCCCGTGGTCGAGGCCTCCGCCCTGATCCGCATCGACGGCCCGGCCCTGATCGTCCGCGAAGACACCCAGCTGGCGGTCCTGCCGGGATGGCGGGCCGAGGCCGCGGCGGAGGGCCTGATCCGCCTGACCCGCCTCAGCGGCGCCGTCCGGCGGGAGGTGCGCCTCGACCGGCCCGATCCGGTGACCCTCGAGCTCTTCAACCGCCGCTTCATGGGGGTGGCCGAGGCCATGGGCGCGGCGCTGGAGCGCACGGCGCACTCCGTCAACATCAAGGAAAGACTGGACTTCTCCTGCGCCCTCTTCGACGCCGGGGGCGGGCTGGTGGCCAACGCCCCGCACATGCCCGTTCACCTGGGCTCGATGGGCGCCTCGGTGCGGGCGGTGCGCGAGCGGCGCGGCGTTCTGCGCCCCGGCGAGGCCTTCGCCCTGAACAATCCCTACGCCGGGGGGACCCATCTGCCGGACGTCACCGTCGTCATGCCGGTCTTTACCCGGCCGGGCGAAGGCGGCGCGCCGGATCTCTTCGTCGCGGCCCGCGGTCACCACGCCGATATCGGCGGGGTCCAGCCGGGATCCATGCCGCCCTTCTCGCAAACCCTTGAGGACGAGGGTGTTCTCCTCGACGCCCTGCCCATCATGCGGGACGGCGTCTTCCTGGACTCCGAGGTCCGCGCCGCCCTTCTGTCCGGTCCCTGGCCCTGCCGGGCGCCGGACCGCAACCTGGCCGATCTCAAGGCGCAGTTGGCCGCCTGCCAGGCCGGAGCCGATACCCTGGCGGCCATGATCCGTGAGAACGGCGCGGAGGTGGTCGCCCGTTACATGACCTTCGTCCAGGCCAACGCCGCCAGCGCCGTGCGGCGCGCCCTCACCGGCCTTTCGGACGGCGAGGCCAGGGTCCCGATGGACGGCGCCGGCGAAATCGACGTGCGCATCACCCTGGATCCAGACCGGCAGGGCGCTGAGCTTGATTTCACCCGCACCTGCGACCAGTCGCCATCGAACTTCAACGCCCCGTCGGCGATCGTCGACGCCGCCGTGCTCTATGTCTTCCGCACCCTGGTGGACGATGACATTCCCCTGAACGCCGGTTGCCTGGAGCCGCTGCGGGTGCGCACCCGGCCTGGCTCTCTTCTGGCGCCCGCCCCGCCCGCGGCGGTCGTGGCCGGTAATGTCGAGACCAGCCAGCACGTGGTCGACGCGCTCTACGCCGCCCTTGGCGTCATGGCCAACGCCCAGGGCAGCATGAACAACTTCACCTTCGGGGACGCGGACCGGCAGTACTACGAGACCCTCTGCGGCGGTGCGGGCGCAACCGCGCGGGGCCCCGGCGCCAGCGGGGTCCACACGCACATGACCAACTCGCGCCTCACCGACCCCGAGATTCTCGAGCGCCGCTTCCCCGTGCGGCTGGAGACCTTCGAGATCCGCCAGGGCTCTGGTGGCGCGGGGACCTTCCGGGGCGGCGATGGGGTGCGCCGGAGGCTGCGCTTCATGGCCCCCATGGAAGCAGCCCTCCTGTCCACCCGCCGGGAAAACGCCCCGCAGGGACTGGCTGGCGGCGGGCCGGGTCGGACCGGGACCCAGCGCCGGATTCGCGCTGACGGAAGCGTGGAGACCCTCGCCGGCTGTTTCTCGGTGACTGTCGAGGCTGGCGAGGCCATAGAGATCGAGACTCCGGGGGGCGGGGGCTTCGGTCCGCCCCCCGCCACACCCGCGCCGGATTCCAAGGCTAGCCCCGCCCGATGATCGCTCTCCTCATCGCCCTGATGCTGTCCGCGCAGGAACCGGCGCCCGCGCCCGAGGAAGCTCCGGGGGAGGCGCCTGAGGCTGCGCCGCCGATCGGCGCGCCGCGCGACGACTACGGCCTTGTCGGTTGGTGCTATGGGGCGCTGGAGGGCTATGTCGCCCAGCATGACCGGGTCATGCCCGATGTCGAGCGGATCGAGGCGGCCTACCGCCGTCCGGGATCCTCCCTGGCTGACGACCTGAAGGTCTACGCGGATCAGCAGGTGCAGGCCCGTGCGCATCTGAAGGCCTTCACCTCCGCTCTGCAGGCTGCAGAGAAGGCCAGCCTTTCCGCCCTGCGGCCGCGGGGCGAGGCGGCTGTCGCCAAGGGCCGGGCGCTCTGGGCGCCGGCCGCGAACCTGCCCACCCGCACCGTGGCTCAGCAATGGATGGGCTGGACGCTGCCTGAGGCCTGTCCCGCCGCCGCCGAGCGGCTGACCCGCAACGCCGCCTTGATG
>JBJTFE010000370.1:0-5721 GCA_046093265.1 Phenylobacterium sp.
AGACCAGCGAGCCCACAGCGCCAGCGGCGCCCGATACGAAAACAACCTCGCCGGGCTTGAGGGCGGCGCCGCGCAGGAGGCCGGCATAGGCGGTCAGGCCGGGCATGCCGGCGACGCCCAGGAAGGCCTCGGGCGGCAGGCCGTGGGTGTCCAGCTTCTGGAGGGTGGAGGCGGGGGCGTTGAAGGCCTCGCGCCATCCGTTGTTGGACTGGACGAGATCGCCCGGCTTCAGGGCGGGGTCATTCGAGGCGAAGATTTCGCCGATCGCGCCGCCCTCGAGGGGGCGGCCCAGCTGGAAGGGCGGGACGTAGCTCTTCACGTCGTTCATGCGGCCCCGCATGTAGGGATCGACGGTCATCCAGGTATTCCGCACCTGGACCTCGCCCGGCCCGGGGGCGGGGAGCTCAACGGTCGCAAGCTCGAAGTTGGTTGCAGCGGGCAGGCCCTGCGGCCGGCTGCGCAGGCGAATTTCCCGGGATGTGGTCATGTCTTCCCCCTCAATTGGACGTCGGATGCGGCAAGCGCGCCGTCTTCAGGTCCTGCTCAAGGTGGCGTCTGACGATCCGGAATGCTAGGCGCGTCCTGCGGTTTGAGGATCAAAGGAGACGTGGGTGCTGAAGGGCGGGGTCATCGGGGCGGGGGTGTTCGGCGGCTACCACGCCCGGCAGTACGCCCAGGCCGAGGGCGCCTGTCTGGCGGCTGTCTTCGATCCTGACCTGGAGCGGGCCGCCGAGGTGGCCGGCCGCCACGGGGCCGTCGCCTATTCCGAGCTGGCGCCCTTCCTGAAGGCTGTGGATGTGGTGACGGTGGCCTCGCCGGGCGTCCTCCACGCTGACGGCGCGCTGGCGGCGCTCAAGGCGGGGCGACCGGTCTATGTAGAGAAACCGCTGGCGGTGAGCCTTGAAGAGTCCGACCGGATCCTGGCCGAAGCCGCGCGCCGGGGACTGGTGGTGGCCTGCGGGCATCAGGAGCGGGTCGTGTTCGAGGCGATCGGCCTGTTTGCAGCGCCGGAGCGCCCGCTCAGGCTCGAGGCGGTCCGGCAGGGACCGCAGAGCCAGCGCAGCCTCGACATCTCGGTCATCCTCGACCTCATGATCCACGACATCGACCTCGCCCTCGCCCTTTCGGCGGGAGCGCCCCTCACGGCCGAGGGCGAAGGTGACATCGCCTACAGCGGCGGGCTGGACGCCGTCCGGGCCGAAGTGACTTTCGATGACGGCTTCATTGCGGTGTTCGACGCCTCGCGCATGGCGCCGGAGCGCAAGAGGACGATGAAGGTGGTCTATCCCTCAGGCGAGCTGGAGATCGACTTCCTGGCGCGCACCTTCCGGAACACCACCGGCTTCGATCTCAATCCGGAGTTCGCCGAGACGCCCGGCGCCAAGGATCCCCTGGGCGCCAGCGTCGGGGCCTTCCTCGCCTGCGTCCGGGGTGAGCGCGACCGGCCCGTGGTCACTGGCGAGGAGGCGGCCCGGGCCCTGGATCTCGCCCTGGCCATCGAGCAGGCGGTGGACGAATCCGGTCCCCGTCACCACGTCTGAGGGATCAACAGGAGAGACCCATGACCAGCCTCTACGACTTCAGCTTCACGTCCATCGACGGGGAGCCTCTGCCGCTGAGCGGATACCGCGACCGCGCCGTCCTGGTGGTCAACACCGCCTCGCGCTGCGGGCTGACCCCCCAGTACGACGGGCTGGAGGCGCTCTATAAGCGGTATCGCGACCAGGGTCTGACGGTGCTGGGCGTGCCCTGTAACCAGTTCATGGGTCAGGAGCCCGGGACCGAGGCCGAGATCAAGGAATTCTGCGAAACCCGCTTCAAGATCGACTTCCCGCTCACCGCCAAGGAGGACGTAAAGGGCGCCTCGGCCCATCCCTTCTACAAGTGGGCTCTGGAGACGCTGGGTGAGGCGGCGGATCCGGCCTGGAACTTTCACAAGCTGCTGGTCGGGCGCGATGGCCGGTTGATCGCCGCCTTCGGACCGCGCACGGATCCCCAGGCCCCCGAGATCGTCGAGGCCGTGGAGGCCGCTCTTGGAACCAAGGCCTCCGCGTGACGCCTGAGGCCGTCGAGGCGAGGTTCGACGCCGCGGTCAGTCTCCACCGGGCCGGCCGGGTTCAGGAGGCGATACCGGTCTATCGCGAGGTGCTGTCCGCAAGTCCCGAACACGCCAATGCGGCCTACAACCTCGGCGTCGCCGTCCGATCGCTCGGGCGGGTTCGGGAGGCCATCGAGATCTGGTCCGCTTTGGTCGAACAGGACCCCGGCCGGGTCGACGCCCTTTTGAGCCTGAGCCGGGCTTTTCGGGCCCTGGATGACGATGCGCGGTCGCTCGATCTGGCGACCCGGGCCGCCGAGCTCAGACCGGGGTCGGCGGACGCCCATAATCTGCGGTCGAACGCCCTCCGCTCGCTGGGCCGGAACACCGAGGCGCTTGCGGCGCTGGATCGCGCCGTCGACGCTGAACCCGGCTATGCGCTTGCACATTCGAACCGGGGGCACCTTCTCTCGGCCCTCAAGCGCCACGCCGAGGCGGTGGAGTCCTATCGCGCCGCCCGGTCCATCGAACCGGCGCTTCCCGACCTGACGGGCGCCCTCCTCGACCAGCAGATGCGGTGCTGCGACTGGCGGGACTTCGAGACCCTGCAGACCGAAGTGCGTGAGGGTGTCCGGCGCGGCGAGCCGGTGACCATCCCCTTCACCTTCCTCGCCCACAATGATGACCCGGCCGACCAGATGGCCTGCGTGCGCACCCATCTGCGGGGCCGCTTCCCCCAAACCCCGCCCGCCGTCTGGACCGGGGACACCTACCGGCATGACCGCATCCGCGTGGGCTATGTCTCATCGGACCTCCGGGTCCACGCGGTCTCTCAGTTGATCGTCGGCCTTCTGGAGCGTCACGATCGCAGTCGCTTTGAGATCCATGCCTACGCCCTTCCGCCATCGACCAGGGACGACATGCGGGATCGGGTCCGCGCCGCCTGCGACACCTTCACGGACGTTTCGCGACTCGGGGACGCGGCCATCGCCGACCTTCTCCGGGCCGCCGAGATTGATATCGCCGTCGATCTGAACGGCTTCACCACCCACTGCCGGCCGGGCGTTTTCATGCGACGATGCGCGCCGGTCCAGATCAACTATCTGGGTTATCCCGGCGCCATGGGCGCCCGGACTGCAGACTACATTCTGGCGGATCACACGGTCATCCCCGCCGCGGAGGCGGACCACTACGACGAGAAGATCATACGCCTTCCCTTCGCCTACCAGCCCAATGACGACCGCCGGGTGATCGCCGATGAAACCCCGACGCGGGCCGAGGCCGGTCTGCCGGAGACCGGCTTTGTGTTCTGCTGCTTCAACGCCGGCTACAAGATCACGCCGCCGGTCTTCGAAGTCTGGATGCAGCTCCTGCAGGCGGTTCCGGGGTCCGTCCTGTGGCTGCTGGGCGGAGATCCGGGGATCGAGACCAACCTCCGCCGCGAGGCGGTCGCCCGGGGTATCGACGCAGGACGGCTGGTCTTCGCCCCCAAGGCGCCCCTGCCGAACCATCTGGCCCGGCATCGGCTTGCCGACCTCTTCCTCGACACCCTGCCGTACAACGCCCACACGACCGCCAGCGACGCGCTTTTCGCAGGGCTGCCCCTGGTGACGTGCGCCGGGCGCAGCTTCGCCGCCCGGGTGGCGGCCTCCCTGCTGACGGCGACGGGCCTGCCCGACCTGGCGACCACCACGCTGAAGGACTACCGGGACCTGGCGCTGGCCCTGGCGCGCGATCCTGAGCGGCTGGCGGGCGTCAGGGCGCGTCTCGCCGCCAATCTCCCCGATGCGCCCCTGTTCGATACGGACCGCACCCGCCGGCAGGTGGAGAAGGCCTACGAGATTGCCTGGGCGCGCCAGATGGCGGGCCTTGCCCCCCGCAGCTTCGATGTGCCCGAGGACGCCTGAGCGGGCTCAGTCCTCCAGAATCCGGCTGTTCCTTCGGGTGTCGGGCATCAGCAGATAGGTTACGAGGGACACCCCGATGACCGCCGTGACGTAAACATAGAATCCGGACTCGACACCCGCCTGCTTGAAGCTGAGGGCGATGAGCTCCGCCGTGCCGCCGAAAAGGGCGTTGGCGATGGCGTAGGGCAGGGCGACGCCGAGGGCGCGGATCTCGGTCGGGAACATCTCGGCCTTCACGATGGCGCTGACCGAGGTGTAGCCGCTGACAACGGCGAGGCAGCCGATGACGATGAGAAAGGCCTGGACGGGATCGGTGGCGACCGCGAGGGTCGAGAGGGCCGGCCAGGTCATCAGGGTCCCGCCGATCCCGAACGCGAGCAGCAGGGCACGCCGGCCGAACCGGTCCGACAGGGCGCCGGAGACGGGCTGCATCAACACGAAGATCGCCAGGGCTGCTGTGGCGATGAGGTTCGACTGGTCCTTCGAGAAGCCCGAGGTGTTGACCAGGAACTTCTGCATGTAGGTCCCGAACGTATAGTAGGCGAGGGTGCCCCCGGCCGTCAGGCCGAGGACGATCAGGGTCTCGCGAGGGTGCTCTTTCACCAGCCGCCAGGTGGCCGTGGGCGAACCGTCGCGGGCCTTGAAGGACGGCGTCTCCTCCATGCCGCGCCGCATCAAGAGGACGGTCGCCGCGATCAGGGCGCCGATGACGAAGGCGACCCGCCAGCCCCAGGCGTTCATCTGTTCGGGCGTAAGCACGGCCGTGAGGACGAGCAGAAGGAGCAGGGCCAGGAGTTGGCCGGTCATCAGGGTGGAGTAGAAGATCCCCGACCAGAAGCCGCGCCGGTCCCGGGCCGCCATTTCCGAGAGGTAGGTGGCGCTGGCGCCGTACTCGCCGCCCATGCTCACCCCCTGCAGGATCCGGGCGAAGACCAGGATGGCGGGCGCCGCCAGGCCGATCTGCGCGTAGCCGGGGCACAGGCCAATGATCAGTGAGCCCAGGCACATCAGGCTGACGGAGGCGATCATCGCCGCGCGCCGCCCGGACCGGTCGCCATAGAGCCCCATGATCCAGGCGCCGAAGGGCCGCGCCAGGAACCCTGCGGCATAGACCGCGGCGGAGCCCAGCAACTGGGCGGTCTGATCGCCCTTCGGGAAGAAGATCGGTGCGAAATAGAGGGCGAAGGCGGCGTAGACGAACCAGTCGAAGGTCTCGACCATGTTGCCGGCGGAGCCCGCAAGGATCGAACGCAGCCGCGTCCTGTCCGACGTCCTTTCCGTCATCCTGGATCTCCCCCTTCCGCCGCCGATCTAGCCTGCTTCGCCCCGCCTGTCGCCGCCGGGGCTTCCAACCCGCATGGCCTGCCGCTAGGGAGAAACGCACGCTGCTGAGGAGGCCACGCCATGACCCGCAAGCCCGACGGAACCTGGGACAAGTCCCGCCTGCCGAGCCGCCACGTGACGGAGGGCCCGGCCCGGGCGCCGCACCGTTCCTATTACTACGCCATGGGTCTTGGCAGCCGTGAGATCGCCCAGCCCTTCGTGGGCGTCGCCTCGTGCTGGAACGAGGCCGCCCCCTGCAACATTGCGCTGATGCGCCAGGCCCAAGCGGTGAAGAAGGGCGTCGCCGCCGCCCACGGCACGCCGCGCGAGGTCTGCACCATCACGGTGACGGACGGCATCGCCATGGGTCACCAGGGCATGAAGGCCTCGCTGGTCTCGCGCGAGGTGATCGCGGACTCGGTCGAACTCACCATGCGCGGGCATTGCTATGAC
>JBJTFE010000371.1:0-6370 GCA_046093265.1 Phenylobacterium sp.
GCAGAGGTCGCCGCATTCGCTTCCGCTCCGGTCGTGACCTCAACGCTTGGCTGCGTGTTGGCGAGGAGGGGCGGGGCGGACTGAGGGGCCGAAGCGCGTTGCACAGGCTCGGGCGGGCTGGGAGCCAGCGCCGTAGGCTCCGAAACAACGTCCGCGACTGCGCCGAGAAGCAGCGTCGGCGATGACGCGGAGGTCGCCGCATTCGCTTCCGCTCCGGTCGTGACCTCAACGCTTGGCTGCGTGTTGGCGAGGAGGGGCGGGGCGGACTGAGGGGCCGAAGCGCGTTGAACAGGCTCGGGCGGGCTGGGAGCCAGCGCCGTCGGCTCCGAAACAACGTCCGCGATTGCGCCGAAAAGCAGCGTCGGCGATGACGCGGAAGTCGCTTCAATCGCTTCCGCTCCGGTCATGACCTTAACGCCCGGCGGCGTGACGGCGATGGGGGGCGGGCTGGACTGAGGGGCCGACGCGCGTGCCACAGGCTCGGATGTGCTGGGGGCCGGTCCCGAAGCTCCCGAACCAAGGTCGAATATCTCACCGAGGAGTGGCGCAGGCGCCGCCACAGGAGCGGAGGCGCGAGCCGATGTCCCGGGAGCCAGGATCACTTCAGGCGCGTTCTCGCCTTCAACTCTCGCGGGTGCGCTGGCGAGCGGGTTCAGGGCGGACCGAGACTCCGTGGCTCGTGGTGCAGGTTCGGACAGGCTGGGGGCCGGTCCCGGAGTCTTCGAGACAGCGTACGCCACTTCACTGAGCAGGGGCGTCCGAGACGCCGCCGTCGACGCCTCCGGCGTCGCTTCAGGAGCCGGAGCCCGGGCGGATGCGTCAGGACCCCGGATCGCTGCAGTCGCGCCCTCCGCTTCCAGGCTCACCGGCGCGCCAGCGAAGAGGGTAGAGGTGAGGCGAGGGGCGGGGTTGTTTTGTGCAGGCTCGGAAGGGCTGGGCGCCGGCGCGCCGGGCCGAATGTCCGCCGACCCGGCGATCATGCCTGCGTCATCTATCGGCTGCTGCGAGGCGACAGCGGCGACCGCCGCAGCCTGGACGGAGACATTCTCCACCCCAGACCGTGAGTTCGTCCGGACCTCGGGGAGGACCGGTGGTACGTCTGGCGCCGCTTCCGGTCCGGCGGCCATGCTTGCGACGTCCGCGGGCCTTAACGCCAAGGGGCGTGTTGCTGTCGGAACCGGGGCCTCGGTCTTCGATGCAGGAGCAACGCCGACGCTCACCTCTTTGCCCGGGAGGGCGGCCGGCTGGCCAGCTTGCAGGGGAAGGGATCCGGTTTCGGGTTTAGCGTCCGGCGAGAACGCCGGGCCGGAGACGGAGCCCGGCGCAGTGGAGGAGACCGGCTCCTCGGTCGCTTCCGGGGTGAGGACCTGACCCGGAACTTCCCGGACGGGCGCGGTCAGGGAGGCGAGCAGGGCGAGCTGCAGACCCTCCGCAGAGGCCAGGTCGAGGGAGGCGGCGTCCTTGCCTTCGGTTTTGAGCGGGACGGCGTCACCGACCTCCGACCGCCCGCCATCCGGCGTCAGTTCAGGATCGGCGGCAATCTGTCCAGCGATGAGGGCCCTGAGCGCGGAGAACCGGAAGACAGCGGGTGCAGCAGAAGGATCAGGTTCAAAAGCGCGTTCGGCAAGGTCCGGACCCGTCGCGGACGAGAGACTCCGGGGCGTCGCTTCGGGCGTCGCCGCCGCGGAATTCCGGGGAGCGCCGGACTCCCCCGCAAGCCCCGCCAGAAAGAAAGCGAAGTCGCCCTCCGGCTCTGCAGCGCCAGGCGCATTGGATCCGCCGAGGCTTGAACCTGCGGGTCCGGGGACGAGGATCTGAGCGATGTCCAGGCTCACAGCGGGGCGACCAGACCGGGTTGACCTTCCGGCGGAGGGGCGCCTGCTGCGCCACACGAATTCGGCCTTGTCGCTGCAACCTTCAGGCCAATCCGCGAGTGGCCAATTAACCTACGGAAAATAATGAGGAAAAATATATGGCATCTGGTCCGGGTGGCTCCCGAGGTGCGGAATTTGCCGGGCGAAGTCGGGTCGGAGGGGCGAGGCCTGCCGCCCATTGGGGCGTGTCTTCCCGCGAAGTCCGGGAACGTTCCGTGTCTGGCGCGGATCTTGCAGTGTTACCAGCGAACGCATGCGGCCGCAGAATACGCCGTGCTGAAATGGAAGGCATTTTCCGAACCTTGCGCAGGCGCAGCCTGACCAGCCCGGCAAGAACTGCCGGTCCAGCGCGAGGGTCGCCGGTCGAGAGGACCCCGAGCCATGTCCCTGAATTCCGTCCTGCAGAACGCCGCCTCCGGGATGTTCGCCTCCCAGACGGCCCTCCGGATGACTTCCGACAATGTCGCGAACGTCAATACCCCGGGATATGCGCGCAAGCAGATCGAACAGGTCCACCGTGTCGCCAATGCGATCGGGACCGGCGTCAAGGTCGAAGGTGTCCGACGGGTTATCGACCAGTTCCTCGTCTCGACCGGTCTGACCGCAAACTCGAACGCCAGTCGCTGGGACCAGATCTCAAAGACCATGGACGAGGCGCAAAGCCTGTTCGGGGACCCCACATCCGATACGGGATACTTTTCGACCCTGGACGCCGTCTGGGAGACCTTTGACGCGACGGCCAAGAATCCGACGTCCAGCCCTCTGCGCTCGGAGTCTGTTCTGGCCGTCAAGACCTTCATTGATCAGACATCGAGGATCAACCAAGAGCTGAGGCGCATGGTGGCGAGCGTCGAGGCTCGCGCCCAGAGCGGCGCCACGGAAATCAATGAACTCCTTTCACAGATTTCCGATCTGAACGCGGAAATCAGCCGGGGCTCGGTGATCTCGCAGGATACAACGGGCTCGGAAAACGTTCAGTTGGGGCTCATTGAGAAGCTTACGAAGCTGATCGACGTCCAGGTGCAGACCCGTCCCACAGGCGGCGTGACCATCCGGTCCTCCGAGGGGCTGGAACTGGTCGGAATCTCAGCGGCGAAGCTCGCGTACCGTTCGACCAATGGGACTCCTGGCTACTTCGCCATCCAGCACGAGGTTGGTCCCGAGGATCCGATCACCGTCAACGGCGGAGAGATGCGGGCGCTTCTGGACCTTCGCGACACCCGTCTGCCCGGCCTCCTGGAGCAGCTGGGGGAGTTCAGCGCCCGCGCGGCCGAGCGCCTCAACGCGGCTCACAACGCCTCCAGCTCGTCGCCGCCGCCGAATGTCATGGCCGGCCGGGACACCGGCCTCGACCTGCAAACAGCGGTCAGCGGTTTCACCGGGCAGACCACACTGGCGGTGACCAACGCCTCGGGCGTCGTCCAGCGCAGGATCGCGATCGACTTCACGGCCGGGACGATGACTGTTGACACCGGCCCGCCCACCGCCTTCACGCCGGCGAACTTCCTGCCGACCCTGAACGCTTCGCTGGGCCCCTTCGGATCGGCGACCTTCACCGACAGGTCGCTGACCCTGACCGCCGCCCCCGCGACGAACGGACTGGCCTTCGAGGAAGGCACGGCCACGAAGGCGGGCCGGGGCTTCGCCCACTTCTTCGGCCTGAACGACCTGATCCGGAGTACGGGCCAAACCCTCTATGAAACCGGCTTGAAGACGACCGATCCACATGGGTTCACGGCCGGCGACACACTGACATTTCGCATCACTCAGCAGGACGGGCGCCCGATCCGCGACGTCACGGTGAGCATTCCCGCCGCGTCCACCATGCAGGATCTGCTGAACACGCTGAACGCCAACTCGACCGGCGTCGGGCTCGTCGGCGCCTTCTCTCTGGACGCGCAGGGCCAGCTGAGTTTCGCGCCAAGCACCACGCCGCCTATTCGCCTCGCCATCGCCTCCGACAACACCAGCCGGGGACCGGGAGGGCCGTCGGTCAGCGCGCTGTTCGGTCTGGGCGTCCTCGAGAGAGCTTCGCGCGCCGAGCGTCTCTCCCTCAACCCGGCGATCGCCCAGAACCCGAACAGGCTGGCCCTGTCCAAGCTTGACCTGACTGTAACTGCGGGAACGCCGGCGGTAAGCCCCGGAAACGGTCAAGGGGCGGCGGCTCTGGCGGCGGCGGGGGAGAAGAAGATTGTCTTTGACCCGGCGGGAAACCTGAGCTCCGTAACCGCCTCGGTGATCGATTACGCCTCGCAGTTCGGCGCCTCCATCGGGGCCTCAGCCAAGTACGCGGACGACCAGAGGCTCTCCAATACTGCGGTGGCGGAGGAGGTGGCTCAGCGAAGACAGTCCCTGGAGGGTGTCAACCTTGACGAGGAGCTGGTTCTTCTGACCACATATCAGCAGGCCTTCAACGCCTCGGCCCGAATGATCCAGGCGGCCAACGAGCTTTTCGACGTGCTGACCAACATGGTTTAAGGGGCTCTGAACAATGCGGATTTCCACAAGCGGGGCCTACGCCTCGATCCTCAACAACCTGATGTCCGCCCAGCAGCGTCAAGCCGACGCCGGCGAACACATGAGCGCCCAGAAGCTGGGAACCGACCTGAAAGCCTATTCGCGGGACACACAGGTCCTGACCGCCATGCAGTCCCTGGACGTCCGCTACAATGGCTTCATCGATCAGAACAAGCAGGTGAAGACCCGCCTAGAGGTTCAGGATCTTGGCCTGACCCAGGCTGCGGAAGTCGCCAACAACGTTCGCCTGGCCATCGCCAACGCCCTCGCCTCGGACAGCGCCGTCGCCTTCATGACGCAGATGCGCACCCAGTTCTCGACGGCGATTGGCGCTTTGAACAGCCAGGTCGGAGGGAAGTACGTCTTCGCCGGGGGGCAGGTGGATACCCCGCCGAACTCGGCGACGAAGATGGAAGACCTGACCGTCGGTCCGACCGCCGTGGCCGATTCCTTCAAGAATGACGAGTATATCGAGAAGGTCCGGGTCGATGAGTCGACGACCCTGGAGATCGGCCAAATCGCCAGCAAGATCGGCACCGGCATGCTGACCGCCTTCCGGGACATCCAGGCCTTCCATCAGGGCCCCAACGGACCTTTCGCCGGACCCCTGACCGCCGCGCAGAGAACCTTTCTGCAGAGTCAGATCCCGGTCTGGGACTCGGTCCACAAGGGACTTCTGAACGATGCGGCGCGCAACGGTCAGATGCAGTCTCAGCTGGACGCGGCCGATGAACGCCTCGACGACCGACAGGTGACGATCGGGGGCATTCTGATCGACATCAAGCAATCGTCGGAGCAGGACCTCGCGAAGGTGGCGACGGTCCTGTCCGAGGCGCAACTGGCCGTACAGGCCTCGTCTCAGGTTTTCCTCACCCTGAAGAACGCCTCCCTGCTCAACTACCTCCGCTAGGTCCGTCTCGCAAAAGCCGTCCGCCGGGACTAGATAGGCGTCATGGCCGCCGGCACGAGCACAGCGCAACTTCCCGGGTCGCTTTCGGAGGCGGTCAGCCAGGCCGTGGGCCTGCCCGCCGGGGCGCGGGTGCTTGCGGCCATGTCGGGCGGGGTCGACTCCACCGTCACCGCCGCCCTCCTGGCCCGCGCCGGATATGACGTCGTAGGCGTGACCCTGCAGCTCTACGATCACGGCGCGGCGATACAGCGAAAGGGCGCCTGCTGCGCCGGCCAGGACATCCACGATGCCCGCACCGCCGCGGAGGCCCTGGGTATCCCTCACTATGTCCTCGACTACGAGAGCCGGTTCCGCCAGCAGGTGATCGACGACTTCGCTGACGCCTACCTGCGTGGCGAGACGCCCGTGCCCTGCATCCGCTGCAACCAGACCGTCAAGTTCCGCGACCTGGTCGACACCGCCCGCGACCTCGGCGCGGCGGCGATGGCGACCGGCCACTATGTGCGCCGCGAGGCCGTGGCCGGCGGGGCCCGCCTGATGCGCGCCGTCGATCCGGCCCGGGACCAGTCCTACTTCCTGTTCGCAACGACCCGGGACCAGCTGGACTACCTGCGGTTTCCCCTCGGCGGCCTGCCCAAGTCCGAGGTCCGGCGACTCGCCGGCGAACTGGGTCTTGCGGTGGCCGAGAAGCCCGATAGCCAGGATATCTGCTTTGTCCCAGAGGGGCGCTACACGACCGTGATTGATCGCCTGCGCCCGCAGGGCGCCGAGCCGGGGGACATCGTCCACCTGGACGGCCGGATCCTCGGGCGGCACGAGGGGGTGACCCGCTACACCATCGGCCAGAGGCGCGGCCTCAACGTCGCCGTCGGCGATCCGCTCTACGTGGTCGGCATCGATGCGGAGGCCCGCCGGGTCCTGGTCGGCCCGCGCGAGGCCCTTGCGACCCGGGCGGTTTCGCTGAAGGAGGCCAACTGGCTGGGCGACGAGACCGGGCTCGACGCTGCGGCCGCCGCCGGCCGGTCCGTCCTGGCCCGGGTCCGCTCGACCGCCGAGCCGGTCATCGCCC